>NZ_MOWP01000038.1:0-158312 GCF_001983215.1 Frankia sp. CcI49 | reverse complement strand
TGGCGGGTGGTCCAGCCTCGGCCGGGGGTGTTCCGGTGGACGAGTCCGACCGGCCGCCGTTATGAGGTGCGGCCGCATTCGTATCTCGACGGGGAGAACACCACCATCGACCACGGCACCACCACCGAAAACGATCAACCGTGGTGAGTGGCCTGCGCGTGCGGGTGGTGCCGGGCCGCCTACTCGTTTCGGCAGGTCCGCTAGCTGGAATGTCCGACCAGGGCCAGATGGTGGACGAACCAGTCACGGGCCAGCACCGCCACCGCCTCCAGGGCGCCCGGCTGCGTGAACAGGTGGGTGGCAGCAGGTACCACCGCGAGGCGGCTCTCACACCGCAGCTGACTCTGCGCTTCCCGGTTGAGGTCGAGCACGAGCTCGTCGCGCTCACCCACGATCAGCAGTGTGGGGGCGGACACCCGAGCCAGCCGGGATGCAGCCAGGTCTGGTCGCCCGCCGCGGGAGACGACAGCGGTGACTGGCGGGCCGAACTCGGCTGCCGCCCACAGAGCCGCCGCGGCGCCGGTACTCGCACCGAAGTATCCGACGGGAAGGTAGGCGATATCGGGCTCCTCACGCAGCCAGCGGGTGACGCGGATCAGGCGGCGGGCGAGGGTGTCGATGTCGAACACGTTCTCCCGGTCGAGTTCCTCCTCGGGCGTGAGCAGGTCGAACAGCAGAGTGGCCAGGCCGGCGTCGACCAGGACGTCGGAGACGTACCGGTTGCGTGGGCTTTGGCGGCTGCTGCCGCTCCCGTGGGCGAACACGACCAGACCGTGCGGATGGTCGGGAACGGTGAGATCGCCACTCAGTTTTGTCGTGTCTGTTGGAATTCGGACCTCGACGGCATGCGCCGGCGATGCGCCACCGGTCCTCGCGGTGCCTGCGGTCCCGTTGGCATGCACGGTGTGACCGGCCGCCGGGGCGGCGATGAGGGCGGCCCGATGCAGCAGGTCGGTGACCTCTTCATCCGCGGTCTGGGTGAAGTCGACGTAGAAGGCGCCGATGGCGAAGAACTCGTCCGGGGTGGCCAGGCAGACCACCTCCTCGGCGAACTGGTGCAGCCACGCGATCCGTTCCGGCGGACCGACGGGGGCGGCGAGGACAACCCGGGTGGCGCCGGCAGCCCGGACCGCCTGGCAGGCAGCGGCAGCGGTCGCGCCGGTCGCGATCCCGTCGTCAACCACGACCACGGTGCGGCCGGCCAACGGCGCCCGGGGCTGCGATCCGCGGAAGCGTCGGATCCGGCGGTCCAGCTCCACCCGTTCGCGGGCTTCCACCGCGTGGAGATCGGCCGGGGTGATGCTGGTCAGCAGCCGGGTCTCGTCGTTGACGACCAGCACGCCTCCCTCGGCGATGGCGCCCATCGCCAGTTCCGGCTGCACCGGTACACCGAGCTTGCGGACGACGATGACGTCCAGCGGTGCGCCGAGCGCCCGGGCGACCTCGTAGGCGACGACGACACCTCCTCGCGGAAGACCGACGACCACCACCTGCTGGCCGCGGAGATACGCCAGTCGTCGGCCGAGCTCCTGCCCCGCATGTTCGCGATTCTGGAAGAGCATCTCGCCCCTCCCTTCCACCCGCTGTCCGCTCCTGCGCCGCGCAAACCCCCATTTCTTCCTGCCCCGCTGTCTGGCGTCGGAACGTCGGAGCGGCACTGGGCTGACAGGCGGCTCGGCTCGGGCGCTCAGCTGGCTCAGCGGTTCAGCGGTTCAGCGCGCGGAGGATGTAGTCGACCGCGGAGATCGGCGGGGTCCTGCCCTCTCCCCAGGTGGCGGTCGCGTCGAGGCCCACCTGCTCGGCGCGTTCGGAGAGCGCACGGGCGTGCCAGGGGTGGTGGAACATGACGTCGGCACCCAGCGGCAGAGCCTCCGGCGTTCTGGTGTTCGCCGCCCAGAAGGGGACGTCCGAGGCGTCCATCAGGCCGAGCATGTCGACGTTGTGCCGATAGGTGACGATGTCCGGCCGGGTGACGTCGCCGAACTGCTTGATCCCGTAGAAGGCGAGCATGCGCCTGCCCTCGGGGACGGCTTCGATGAGCTTCATGAGACCTGGTTTGAGCTGATCGGCGTAGTCGGCGAAGACGTCGTCACCCCACCGCACGATGTCGTAGGTGGCCTGGGTCTGGTTCACCGCGACGGCCTGTGGGCGGGTCGACATCCGGGCGACGGGGTCGGTGGAGTCCGGGTCCGCGAGGTCGTCGTGGAAGCCGAGCCACAGCGCGGTGCCAGCACCCGCCGAGTTACCGAGGAGGGCGATCCGGTTCGGATCGATGCCGAACGAGTCCGCGTGGTAGCGGATGTACTGCAGGCAGCGCGCCACGTCGGTCATCGGTTTGATGACACCCTCGTCGTCCTCGGCTCCGAGAAGCCGGTAGTTCATGCTGGCGACCGCCGTCCCGGCGGACAGCAGCCGCGCCGGGGTCGAACCGGTGGCTGCGGGGTCGTCGAACCCGTTCGTCCAGAAAGCGGACTTGTCCCCGTTGATGAACCCGCCTCCGTGCAGGTAGATGACGAGCGGCACAGCGGACGCAGCGCCAGCAGAGGCAGGGGCAGGGGCAGGGGCCGACGTGGACGCCGACGCGGTCGCGGATGTCCGCGCGGATGCCGGAAGCGCGATGTCGAAGGCGTTGAGCCGGTCCGCTCCGCAGGAGACGTCGGTGGCGAACCGGACGTCGCTGGCGGTGCCGGTGTCGAACGAAGGGCCGGTGAACGAGATTTCCAGTGGCGCTGGCCGGGGAGTCGGCGCGGCGGCCCGGGAGTCCGCCATCCCCGCGGTGCGCGCGGAGTCCGGTTGGCTGTCAGTCGAGGAGCCGCAGGCGGCCAGCCCGCCGGCCAGGGCGAGACCGGTCATGGCGGAGAGAATCCGGCGTGCGTTCATCCGTGGTCTCCTCGAAGCTGGGCCGGAGAATGAAGGGACCATACTCGGCTGGAACCGGTCCTATGTGGGTCGGCATTGCCGATACCGAGATTCCAGGCGTCTGGCTTCGGGTGTGACGTGTGATTGCATGCCGTGAGGTGATGTCGGTGTACCGCGAATATCAGCCACCCGGTGCCGTGGCGCCGGTGGTGGCCTGCATGTGGGAGCAGGAGCCGGCCGGTGACCACGTCCAGCGGGTGGTGCCGGACGGATGCGTCGATCTGATCTGGCTCGCCGGGCGTGAGCTGGTGGTGGCGGGGCCCGACACCCGTTTCCGCGACGTGGCGCTGCCTGCGGGGGCGTTGTCCTCCGGCGTCCGGCTGCGTCCTGGCGCAGCAGGTGTGGTGCTCGGTGCCCCCGCGTGCGATGTACGTGATCTCCAGATCGATGTGGATCTTCTCTGGGGTGGTCAGGCGTCCCGGAACGCGGGCGACAGCACGGCCGAGCTTCGGGGCCGGCTGGCCGAGGCTGCCCCGGCGCGCAGGTTGGAGCTGCTGGTCGACGTGGTGACCCGCCGGGCCACGGCCCGCCCAGACCCGCTGGTCCGGGCCGCGGTGCGCCACCTTACGCATCCGGGTGCGCGGGTCTCGGTCGTCGCGGCGGAACTCGGGGTCGGCGAGCGTCAGCTTCACCGCAGAATGCTGGGTGCGGTCGGATACGGCCCCAAGATGTTCGCCCGGGTCGCGCGGCTGAGACGGCTGGTGACACTCACCCAGGGGCCAGACTCGTTCTCCTTCTCCTTGGCATCCGTCGCCGTCGCCGCCGGCTATGCGAGCCAGTCGCACATGAACGACGAGGTCCGCCGCCTGACCGGGACCACGGCCGTCCGATTTCTGGAAGACGCCACCGTGACCGCGGCCTAACGTCACCCGCATGCCTGTCGACATCGCATCCGCCGAGCAGTTCGTGCTGGCCAACGGCCGCCTGCTGGAGCGGCACATACTGGCCCGGCTCCTGCACGGCGCGCCGGCGGCGCCGGTGCTGGACGCGCTGCGTGCCTACCGCAACGCGGACGGCGGCTTCGGGCACGCCCTCGAACCCGACGTCCGGACCCCGGGCAGCGAGCCGACCGCGGCCCTGCAGGCGATCGAGGTGCTCGCAGCCGCGGGCGCGCCGGCCGATCCGATGGTGGCCGGCGCCGCTGCCTGGGTGGCGGCGATCGCCCTTCCGGATGGCGGTGTGCCCTTCGTGTTGCCCGGTGCGGCGGCCCATCCGCACGCGCCGTGGATGGTGCCCAGCGAAGGAGGATCCCAGCTCACGTTCGCGTTCGCGGGTGCTCTGGGGCAGCTGCTCTCCGGTGTCGAGCCGCGCGCACGCGCCGCCGATGCCACGCGGGTGTGGCTGGAGCGTGCTACCGAATGGTGCTGGGCGGCCCTGGCGGATCCGGAGTCGCTCGGCGGCTACGTGCTGAAGTTCGCGCTGGACTTTCTCGACCGGGCACCCGACGCGGAACGCGCCAGGCGATCGATCGAGGCACTGCGGCCCCATATCGGAGCCGACGGCTCGGTTCCGGTGCCCGGCGGCATCGAGGGCGAGCGGCTGACCGCGCTGGACCTGTCCCCGCGGCCAGGGCTGCGCAGCCGGGCCCTGTTCAGCGACGAGCAGATCGGTGCAGGGCTGGACCAGCTCGAACAGGGGCAGCGCACGGACGGCGGGTGGACATTCGGCTGGCTCGGATGGTCACCGGCGCAGACGGTGGAATGGCGCGGCATCGTGACGGTGCGCGCGATCGTCACCCTCGCCGCCCACGACCGCATCCCGCACCAGGCCCTCGCCGCCGCGCACCCCTGACGCCACGCCGGTGGCGACAGCGGCAGCCATCAGGTCCCGCCGCGCCGCGGGCAGTCCGGGGTAGGCCGGGAGGAAGACCAGGCCGGCGAGCACCTGGGCGGCGCCCGGCGGCGCGGGTTCGACCGCGGCGATCTGACTGGTGGCGGGGGTCGCGTCGATGCCGGCGGCGCGCAGCTCACGGACCACGCGATCCGGGTCGTCAACGGTGACGGGGAAGACCCAGTGGGTGTGCTGCGGCGCGGCGGCACCCGGGCGAAGCACCCCCGGGCCGAGCGCGGCGGCGAATGCCTCGCCGGCCTCGGTGCGGCGGCGCAGCCGGTGCGAGGGGAACCGGGCCAGCCGCCGGGCGACGGTCCGGGCCAGCGCGTCGCAGGGCCTGCGCCGCAGCCACCGGGTGAAGCCGGGTTCGTCCCGCGGCACCCGGGAACGCACCAGAGCGGTCGGGTCCAGCCGCCCCCCACCGAACAGGAGCCCGTACGGCACCGGATGGGACGCGACGAGCGCCACCAGGCAGGTGAGCACCTTCGATGCGTAGGAGCGCCGGGACTGTTCGGGCCATCCGTCCTGCCGGGCCCGCATGGCGGCGGCGAGCCCGGGCGGGCGTACCCAGGCGACCGCCCCGCCCATCGCGGTCGCGGTCTTGAGCAGCCCGAAGCTGAACAGCGACACGTCGGCCCGCGGATCACCCCGGTCGTCCGGTCCCTGGAGGGACTGCGCACAGTCCTCAACGAGGAGAAGACCGTGGTCGCGCGCTGCCCGCGCGGCGGCGTCCAACGATGACCGAGCGCCGAAGAGGTGCGTGACGACCAGGACCCGGGTCTGCTCGGTGATGGCCGCGTCCAGCGCCCGCTCGTCAACGGCGAGGGTGTTGGGGTCGATGTCCACCGGGACGACCCGCAGTCCGTGCAGCTCGATGAGCCGCACCATGTCCGGGTGGGTCACCGCGGAGATCGCGACCTCGCTTCCGGGGGGAACCTCGGCGGCGCTAAGCAGCAGGTGGAAGGCGGACCGCACCGACAGGCACAACAGGCCTTCCTCGAGCTGTCCCCACCTGGCGGCTCCGGTGCTGGCAYCGGTGGTGAGCCGGGATCCGGAGACGTCCGCCGACCGGCGGCGGGTGCGGGACCAAGCCCCGGTAGCCCCGATGGCCACGGCGAGCAGGGCGGCCAGGACGTCAGCCATGGTCGCGTCGATGCGGTGACGGACGAATAATGCCACGAACAGGTACTTATCACCCGCACCGGAAGCGGTTCAGCGGGGTGGAACAAGGCCGGTCGGGCCCACAGATCCGAGCCCTCTCCGACCGCTTCTTGATCCCGCGTAAGCGCGTGTGCTGCTCGTCGACACCGGCTTTCCGGCGGCGGCGCTCCCGTGGGGTGCGCCGTCCTCCCTGGTGTCCTGGACAGCGGTCTCGCAGCTTTTGCGGGATGACGCGGTACCGCGCGGTTGCGCTGTACGAGGGTGTTGTCGCTGATCGGGAGCGGGTGCTCGGGCCCGATCACCCTTCGACGCGGAACGCCAGGGCGTTGCTCGCCGAGGTGTCCGCTTCGACGCCCGGCGAAGCCTGACCCCGATCTGGATGCCCCGCTCCCGGGAACGTCACGTCGTTTCCGTGGACGTCTCCGTGGACGTCGGCTCGGAGACGCTGATGTGGCGGGGCTGGCTGCGGTGGGCCTTCGGCAGGCGCAGTGTCAGGACGCCGCAGTCGAGGCTGGCGGTTGTCGTATCCGGGTTGACCTCGCCGGGGACGGCGATCGCGTGCTCGAAACGACCGGTGCGCCGGCCCTGGCGGCGTAGGGTTCCGCGGGCTTCCCGTTCCCTGACCTCGCCACTCACCGTCAGCTCGTTGTCCCGCAGGTCGATCGACAGATCCTCGGACCGGACACCGGGCAGCTCCAGCTCCACGATGAAGGCGTCGTCGGTCTCCTCGATGTCCAGGCCGGGCGTCCGGCCGGCCAGGACGCCGTAGGGCCGGCGTTCGCCTCCGACGACGTCACCGAGCAGGCTGCCCATTCGGCTCCAGGCGTCCTCGATCTCGCGGAACGGGTCCCAGCGGACGGTCGGGAGCGGTCGGTCGCCCCCGGCGCGCACAGGATGAGACATGATCGTGGTACCTCCCTCGATGCCCTCGGTCGGCTACCTGGCGATGGTCTGTCCGCGCCGTCCGACCGGCAACTCGGGCGGGCGCAGGCGGCCTGATCGGCCTGATCGGGTACGGCAGGAGCCGCTACGGCCCACCGAACGCTCGCCGAGTTTTGGGGCGGCAACCAGTGGTATCGCACAGTCAGGCGCCATCGGTCCGGTGAGACAGCATCGGCGGGTCCGGTGACACAGACGACGGCGGCCGGTGATCGTGGTTCTCCCACGGGTGCTGGAAAACCCGCGAGCCAGGTGCGCGCCCGTGACGGCTTTCGACGGCAACCGCCCGTTTTCGGTGGCAACGCTGCGCAGGACGATCCCCCAGCGGGAGGACATTGTGGGAAAGGCTGTTGGAATAGACCTGGGGACGACCAACTCGGTTATCGCGGTCGTCGAGGGCGGTCAGCCGACCGTCGTTCCCAACTCCGAGGGCTCGCGCACGACACCGTCGGTGGTCGCCTTCACGGAGAGCGGCGAGCGGCTGGTGGGTGAGCTGGCGCGCCGGCAGGCGATCCTCAACCCGAAGGGCACGATCACCTCGGTGAAGCGGTTCATCGGCCGCCGTTACAGCGAGGTGGCCAGTGAGCTCAAGACCGTCACCTTCGATCTGGAGCCGGGAAAGGACGACGCCGTCCGGATCGCGGTGCGCGGGCGCCGGTACGCGCCCGAGGAGATCTCGGCGATGGTGCTGCGCAAGCTGGTGGACGACGCCGGCCGGTTCCTGGGGGAGCGGGTCACTGAAGCGGTGATCACCGTACCGGCCTATTTCAACGACGCGCAGCGACAGGCCACCAAGGACGCCGGCCGGATCGCCGGCCTGGAGGTCCTGCGGATCATCAACGAGCCGACTGCGGCGGCGCTCGCCTACGGGCTGGAGAAACGGTCACATGAGACCGTCCTGGTGTTCGACCTCGGCGGCGGCACGTTCGACGTCTCGGTTCTCGACGTGGGTGACGGCATCGTCGAGGTGCGGGCGACGGCGGGTGACACCCACCTGGGCGGCAACGACTGGGACCGCCGCCTGGTGGACGTCCTCGCGGACGACTTCGCGAAGACGTCCGGTATCGATCTGCGTAAGGATCCGCAGGCGCTGCAGCGGCTGTTCGAGGCGGCGGAGAAAGCCAAGATCGAGCTTTCGTCGGTCACCCAGACGCAGGTCAGTCTGCCTTTCATCACGGCCGACGCGAACGGTCCCCAGCACCTGAGCACGACGCTCACCCGGGCGCAGTTCGAGGCGAGCACGTCCGACCTGCTGGAGCGGTGCACACCCGCGCTGCGCCAGGCGATGAAGGACGCGAAGACCGCGGAGCAGGACATCGACGAGGTCATTCTGGTCGGCGGTGCGACCAGAATGCCGGCGGTGCAGGCCGCGGTGCGCCGGTTCACGGCCGGCAAGGACCCGAACATGACCGTCAATCCGGACGAGGTCGTCGCCGTCGGTGCCGCCGTGCAGGCCGCGGTGCTCAAGGGCGAGGTGTCCGACGTGCTGCTGCTCGACGTCACCCCGCTCTCGCTCGGAGTGGAGACGCTCGGTGGTGTGAGCACCAGGGTGATAGAGCGCAACACCACGATTCCCGCCCGGCGCACGGAGACGTTCTCGACAGCCGAGGACAACCAGTCGGCCGTCGACATCGTGGTGTTGCAGGGCGAGCGTGAGATGGCCGCGGACAATCGGACGCTGGGCCGTTTCCGGCTGGAGGGAATACGCCCGGCGGCCCGCGGCGAGGCCCGTGTGGACGTCACCTATGACATCGATGCCAACGGCATTCTGAAGGTCACCGCGAAAGACGCCGACACCGGCGCGGAACAGCAGATCACCATTTCCGAGAACACGAACCTGCCGTCGGAGGACATTGACCGGATGGTCGCCGACGCCGAGCGCAACCGTGCGGAGGACGCGGCGCTGCGCGAGAACGCCGACGCCCGCAACCAGCTCGACACGATCGTCTACCAGGTGGAACGTCGGCTGACGGAACTCGGCGACGAGGTGCCGGTGCACGAGCGGGCCCGTGCCGATCAGCTGATCACCGATGCCCGCCGGGCGCTGGAGGAGCGGGCCGATCTCGACCGGGTCCGCCCGCTGGTGAACGATCTTCAGCAGGTGCTCTACGGCCTGCCGTCGGCGGCGGCGCGGGAGACGGCGTCGGCGCCGAGCGGCGGTCGCTCCGCGGGAACGGGAACGGGAGCGGGAACTGGAGCCGGAGCCGGCGGGCCCGGTGAGGCTGGCGGGTCTGGCGGGGCTGGTGCTGGACGGGGCGGCGCGGCAGGTGACGATGTGATCGACGCCGAGTTCACCACCCGCGGCGATGACTGAGAACGGGCGTCCCGAGAAGGCGCCGGCGGCGCCGGAACTGGCGGTCGAGCTGGAGGAATGCCGGGACCGACAGCTGCGGACGCTGGCCGACTTCGACAACTTCCGCCGCCGCACCGGCCGGGAGCTGGCGGCGGCCCGGACCGCCGAGCGGGACCGGGTCGTGCTCGCCTGGCTGCCCGTGCTCGATCACCTTGAGCTGGCACTGTCGCACGCGTCCGCTGACCCCGGCTCGCTGCTCGACGGGGTGCGCGGGGTGCGCCAGCTCGCGCTGGAGGCGCTGCGCCGCTGCGGTGTCGTCCGGCTGGACGACGAGCACGGCCCGTTCGACCCGAATCGGCACGAGGCGGGCGCGGTGGTCGACGTCTCGGCCACACCGGACCCGCCACCCGCCGGCACCGTGATGGACGTCCTGCGTTCCGGGTTCGCCGCGGACGGCCGGGTGCTGCGGCCCGCGTCGGTCGCGGTGAGCGCCGGCCCGCACACGGGGACGCCGCAGACAGCGCAGGCGCCACAGACAGCGCAGGCGCCACGTGCGCTTCAGACGCCATGGACGGTGGGCCGTCGGCCGGAAGCACCGCGGCCGGAAGCACCGCGGCCGGAATCGCCGCGGCCGGACGGGCCGAGGCCGGCGGGGCGACCGGCCTGGACGCCGCCGGGGACGTCGCCGTGAGCGGCGGCGCGACCGGGGCGACCGGGGCGACCGGCCAGGACTTCTACGAGGTCCTCGGCGTTCCCAGGGACGCCGACGCGGACGCGATCCAGCGGGCGTACCGCAAGCTCGCCCGGAAGTACCACCCGGACATCAACTCCGATCCGTCGGCCGAGGAACGGTTCAAGGATCTGTCCGAGGCGTACGACGTGCTCTCCGACCCGGGTGCCCGGGCCCGCTACGACCGGTTCGGCGCCGACTTCCGCCGCGTCCCCGAAGGGGCGGAGCACTGGGCGGCAGGGGCGCGGGCCGGCGCCCGCCGAGGCGGTCGGGCCGGGGCCGGTGGAGCCGGTGGGGGAGCCGGCCAGCGGTTCGGTTTCGAGGACGCCGAGGGCTTTCGCGGCTTCGACGGAGGATTCGGCGGCGGCTTCGAGGGGTTCGAGGGGTTCGACATCGGCGACCTGTTCGGCATGGGCGCGCACGCCTTCTCCCGCCGGCGGGGCGGTGCCGGCCCGGTGCCTGGTGCCGACCAGGAGGCGGAGATCCAGGCCACCCTGAGCGAGGCGTACCACGGCGGGCGGCGCCGGGTGACGCTACCGGGCGCCGACGGCCCGCGGGAGATCGAGGTGACGATCCCCGCGGGCATCCGCGACGGCCAGCGGCTGCGGCTCGCCGGCCAGGGCGGGCGCGGCCGGGGCGGCGGGAGCGCCGGCGACCTGTACCTGGTGGTGCGGCTGCTGCCCGACCCGCGGTTCCGGGTCGAGGGGCGAGACGTCCACACCGAACTGCCGCTGACGCCGTGGGAGGCCGCACTGGGGACCACGGTCAGCCTGGGCACGCCGGACGGCGAGCGGGTGAGCCTCGCCGTGCCGGCGGGCACCTCCAGCGGCCGCCGGCTGCGCCTGCGAGGCCGGGGCCTGCCCGGACGGAAACAACCGAGCGGCGGTGACCTCTACGCGCAGGTTCGGATCATGGTCCCGGCCAGCCCGACGGAACGTGAGACGGAGCTGTTCCGCGAGCTCGCCCGGGATTCCTCCTTCAACCCCAGGGAGGCGGCATGACGGTGAGGGAGGCGGCATGAGCGCGCTGCTCGTCCGGGTCCAGCCGCGGGGCGACCGTCCCGCGGGCAGCGGCCCCGACAGACCCGGTGGCCCCGACAGACCCGGTGGCYCCGACCGCCCTGGCGGCGCGGACCGTCCCGGCGGCCCCGACCGCCTCGAGCTCGACGCGTTCTGCGCCGTGACCCACCTGCATCCCGACCTGGTCCGCAGGCTGGTCGCGCTGGGCCTGCTCGACGCCGAGACCGACCCGGGTGGCCGGTACGTCCTGGAAGCGCGGGCGGTGGCCCGCGCCGGGCGCATCGAACGGCTGCGGCGCGATCTCGGGATCACCTACACGGCGTCCGGGGTCGTGCTCGACCTGCTCGACCGCATCGACGATCTGGAACGGCTGCTGCGAGCCGACCGACCCGCCCGAGGCGAGGTGCTGCATCGATGGACATGAACCGGCTGACCGAGAAGTCCCGCGAGGCGCTGGACGAGGCCCAGGCCCGCGCCGTCCGCCAGGGCAACGCCGAGGTCGACGGCGAGCATCTGCTCGCCGCGCTGCTCGAACCGTCCGAAGGCCTCGTCCGGCGGCTGGTGGCGGATGTCGGTGCCGACCCGGCCGCGCTGGCGGAGGCGGTCACGGCCGAGCTGGACCGGCGGCCGCGGGTGTCCGGGCCGGGCGCGCGCCCGGGCGAGGTGTACGTGACCCAGCGGATGGCCCGCCTGCTGGACACCGCCGCCCGCGAGGCGGCGCGGCTGCGTGACGACTACGTCTCGGTGGAGCATCTCGCGCTCGCCCTCGCCGAGGAGGGCCCGACGACCGCGGCCGGGCGTCTGCTGACCGGCAGCGGTGTGACCAGGGAGAAGCTGCTCGCCGCCCTCACCGGGATCCGTGGGAACCAGCGGGTGACCTCGCCGAACCCGGAGGCGACCTACGAGGCGCTGGAGAAGTACGGCCAGGACCTCGTCGCCGCCGCGGCCGAAGGCCGCCTGGACCCGGTCATCGGGCGGGACGCCGAGATCCGCCGGGTGATCCAGATCCTCTCCCGGAAGACGAAGAACAACCCGGTGCTGCTGGGTGACCCGGGGGTGGGCAAGACGGCGATCGTCGAGGGCCTCGCCCAGCGCATCCACCACGGGGACGTCCCCGAGGGGCTGCGCGACCGGATCGTGTTCCGGCTGGACCTGGCGGCGTTGATCGCCGGGGCGAAGTACCGCGGGGAGTTCGAGGAGCGGCTCACCGCGGTGCTGGCCGAGGTCAAGGCCGCGCAGGGCCGGATCCTGCTGTTCGTCGACGAGCTGCACACGGTCGTCGGTGCCGGTGCGGCCGAAGGCGCGATGGACGCCGGGAACATGCTCAAGCCGATGCTGGCCCGCGGCGAGCTGCACCTGATCGGCGCGACGACGGTGGAGGAGTACCGCCGGCACATCGAGTCCGACGCCGCGTTCGAGCGCCGGTTCCAGCCGGTGGCGGTCGACGAGCCGTCCGTCGCCGACTCGATCTCGATCCTGCGCGGGCTGCGGGAACGGTTCGAGATCTTCCACGGGGTGCGCATCCAGGACGGCGCCCTGGTGGCGGCGGCGGTGCTGTCGCATCGCCACATCAGCGACCGGTTCCTGCCCGACAAGGCGATCGATCTCGTCGACGAGGCCTGCGCCATGCTGCGCACCGACATCGACTCCATGCCCGCCGCCCTCGATGAGACCACCAGACGGGTCACCCGGCTGGAGATCGAGGAGGCGGCGCTGGCCAAGGAGGACGACCCGGCCAGCGTCGCCCGGCTCGACCAGCTCCGCAAGGAGCTCACCGACCTGCGGGCCGAGGCGGACGCCATGCGGGCCCGGTGGGAGTCCGAGCGCCAGGCGATCCGCCGGGTGCGGGACCTGCGCGAGGAGGTCGAGCAGGTACGCCGGCGCGCCGAGGAGGCCGAACGTGCCTACGACCTGAACACCGCCGCCGAGCTGCGCCACGGGAAGCTGCCCGACCTGCGCCGGCGCCTCGCCGCCGAGGAGGACCGGCTCGGCGGGCGCCAGCAGGGCCAGCCGCTGCTGCGCGAGCAGGTCACCGAGGACGAGATCGCCGACATCGTGTCCCGCTGGACGGGCATCCCCGTCACCCGCCTCGTCGAGAGCGAACGGGAAAAGCTGCTGCGCCTGGACGACATCCTGCACGAGCGGGTGGTCGGCCAGGACGAGGCCGTCGGGCTGGTCGCCGACGCGGTCATCCGGGCCCGGGCCGGCATCCGCGACCAGCGGCGCCCGGTCGGATCGTTCCTGTTCCTCGGCCCGACGGGCGTCGGGAAGACCGAGCTCGCCCGCGCGCTGTGCGAGGCGCTGTTCGACTCCGAGGACGCGATGATCCGCATCGACATGAGCGAGTACCAGGAGCGCCACACCGTCAGCCGGCTCATCGGGTCGCCGCCCGGCTACGTGGGCCACGAGGAGGGCGGCCAGCTCACCGAGGCCGTGCGCCGCAAGCCGTACAGCGTCGTTCTGCTCGACGAGATCGAGAAGGCGCACGCCGACGTCTTCAACACGCTGCTGCAGGTCCTCGACGACGGCCGGCTCACCGACGGCCGCGGCCGCACGGTCTCCTTCTCCGACACCGTCATCATCATGACCTCGAACATCGGCTCGCAGTGGCTGCTCGACGGGGTGGGGCCGGACGGCGACATCGACGAGGAGGCCCGTTCCCGGGTGACGGCCGAGCTGCGGGAGCGGTTCCGGCCGGAGTTCCTCAACCGGCTCGACGAGACCGTGCTGTTCAAGCCGCTGACCCTGGTCGAGATCGAGCGGATCGTCACCCTGCTCCTCGCGGACCTGCGCGTCCGCCTGGCCGAGCGTCGGATCACACTGGAGATCACCGACGAGGCCCGGGAGTTCATCGCCCGGGAGGGTTTCGACCCGGTGTTCGGCGCCCGGCCGCTGCGCCGCTTCATCCAGCGGGAGGTCGAGACCCGCATCGGTCGGGCCCTGGTCGCCGGCGAGGTGGCGGACGGGTCGGGTATCGTGATCGACCTCGCCGGCGAACATCTGGCTCTCGCTCACCAGGCACCGCGCTCGGCTGCCGTCGCCGTCGGCGGCGGGTGAGCCCGTGGTCAGCGGTCCGTGAGTCGTGAGCCGTGGTCAGCGGTGCGTGACGACCCGGGCTGAGGATCTGGCCGGGTGGTGCAGCTCGTTGTGGGTGTTGGCCCAGGCGTAGGCTTCGGCCGCGACCCGGGTGAACGACGCCGGCCCGAGCCGGCACTCGGTGCACGAGACACCGAACAGCCGGCTCAGCGTCCGCCCGCCGAAGGTCGGGGCCGGATCGTCGTCACGCGCCGCGTCGGGGCGGCGCCGGAACAGGCCCATCAGGCCGACCTCGGAGCACACACCGTGGTCGTGCGCCGCGGGTTCAGCTTCATCAGGCTCAGCCTCATCAGCAGATCGTAGGACGAACCCGTCTCGGACTCGACTGGTAAGGCCGAAGCGTCATGCGAGGAAGGGAACCGGCGCGGGTCAGCGCGCGGAGCCGTCGACGACCTCGAACACGTCGGGGGAGGTCCGATGGGAGGCCGAGCGCACCCGGTGAGCCCACTCGTCGCGGGGCCAGGTCGTCGTCGTGGACCAGCGCAGTCGATCAAGCCGGGCGGCGCAGAGGACAGCCTCGCCGAGGTCGGTGTCACGGACGTCCGCCCCGCGCAGATCGACGCGGAGCAGGCGCGCACCGGCCAGCCGGAGCCCACGCAGGTCCGCCCCCCGCAGGTCCGCGGTGTCCAGGACGGCGTCCGTCGCATCGGCGCCCCGCAGGACCGCACCGCGCAGGACGATCTCGGCGGCATCCGCTCCCCGCAGGTCGGCGCGCCCGAGAAAGGCGCCACGCAGATCGGCCCGGCGCAGGTACACCCGGCCCAGATCGGCGCCGCGCAGGTCCGCGCGGCTGAGATAGGTGCCGACGAGCAGCGCCCCGTGCAGGTCCGCGCCGGACAGCGCGGCGCTGCTCAGGTCGGCGTCCCGCAGATCGGCACCGCGCAGGCACGCCCCGCGCAGGTCCGCTCCGCGCAGGTCGGCGCCGCTGAGGAAGGCCCCGCGCAGGTCTGCCCCGCGCAGGTTCCGGCCGGTGAAGGTCCGGCCGGCCAGGTCGGCGCCAGCACGGCCGGCCCCCGCCTCGGAGCGTCCGGCCCCGGTGGTTCCGGTGGTTCCAGGGGTTCCAGCCGTTACCGCGGCACCAGCGGGCCGTGCGCGGATCGCGGCGAGGAGCCCGGTGAGTGGGTGGCTCCACCACGCTGACGTGACGGGTAACTCCTCCGACGGCCGCACCGCCTGGTACGGCCGAAGCGCCCCGTTGTGCTCGTCCCGCGTCATAGACGGTGAGATTAGCCACATTGTGGCTGACAGGGGAGTAGTTGCGCCCAACCGATCGTCTGGCCGCCACCGCCCGGGATCTTGGTCGCTGGGGAGCCGACAGCAACTCGCGAGCTCAGGGTTGCCGCCGGGATTGCTGTTGCTGCCGGGCAAGAGCGAAGGATATTGGCTCTTGGAACGACCAAAATCCTTCACTCTTCCGGCGAGCCGAGCCCGAGCCCGAGCCGAGCCCGAGCCGAGCCCGAGCCGAGCCCGAGCCTGGGTGGGTCGGGCCGCCGGGCACGGGGGAGCTGCCGTCAGAGGATCGCGCCATGTTCCTTGAGGCGCAGGATCTCCTCCCAGGTCAGCCCGAGTTCGAGCAGGACGTCCTCGGTGTGCTCGCCGTGTTCGGGCGCGCGGGTAGGGCTTCCTGGACGTCCGTCGAACTGCACGGGGGTCGTGACCATCGGCATCCCGAAGCCGCCGCCCGTCTGGACCTCGGTGACATAGCCGTTGGCGGCCACCTGCGGATCATCGTGCACCTCACCCGGATGCTGGGTGACCGCCCATTCGCCCCCGAATCCGGCGAGGGCCTCCCGCCAGGCCGCCAGCGGGCGTGCGGCGAAGATCGCGTCGAGCTCGTCGACGCAGGCGGGGGCGTTGCGGCGCCGGGCGTCGAGGTCCACGAAACGCGGGTCGGTGGCCAGGTCGGACCGGCCCAGGGCATCGCAGAGCGCGGGCCAGTTGCGGTCCGGGGACAGCATCATCAGCGCGACGAAGCGGCCGTCGGCGGTCCGGTACGGCAGCATCAGCGGATTCCAGGCCCGGCGCCGGACGGACCGGGCGCCGGTGGAGCCGCCAGGTTCCGCGGTGCCGTCTGGTTCCTCCGCGGTGCCGCCGGGATCTACGGTGCCGCCGGGATCCACGGTGTCGCCAGGCTCCGCGGAGCCGCCTGGTTCCAGGCTGCCAGCCGGTTCCAGGCTGCCACCCGGTTCGGTGCTGCCGTCCGGTTCCGCGGAGCCGCCGGCGGGTTCCGCGGCTGAGCGTTCGGCCTGGTCGATCCAGGCGTTGATGATGTCCGGCTGAACCTGCCAGAGGCCCGCGGCCAGCAGTGATCCGTCGACGAGCGCGCCCTCCCCGGTCGTCGCCCGGCGGTACAGGGCGGCGCTGACCCCGCCGGCCAGTGCCAGCCCGGCGACCAGATCCCCGAAGGCCGGCCGCGGCGGCCCCGGCCACTGCGCGTCCGCCGTGCCTGCCGCACCCGCCGCACCCGCCGCACCCGCCGCATCCGCCGTGCCCGGTGCGCCGAGCAGGTGCTGCATGCCGCTGCGGGCCCAGAACGCCCCGGCGTCGTAGCCGCCGCGGTGCGCGTCCGGCCCGCGGGCACCGAACGCGCTGGCCCGGACGTAGACGATCGACGGGTGCCGCCCGCGGATGTCGTCGACGTCGATGCCCAGCCGGCGCCGGGCGCCCTCACGCAGGTTGGTCACGAACACGTCGCTGCCGGCCAGGAGCCGGTCGAGCAGCTCGCGTCCCCGCGGGTGGGTCAGGTCGATGCCGACCGACCGCTTCCCCCGGTTCGCGGACTGGAAGTAGGGATCGACTCCCCGGTACTCGGGATGCAGGCCGACGGTGGTCAGGGCCCGGTAGGGATCGCCCGTCCCGGGATGCTCGACCTTGACGACCTGGGCACCCCATTCGGCCAGGACCGCGCTCGCCACCGGCCCGAACACATGGGTGGCGACCTCCAGCACGCGCACCCCGGACATCGGGCCGCCACCGACCACGCCACCCACCCCCGTTCCCCGTCGCGGTCTCCCAGGTCAGGGCTCCGTGTTGTCGCCGAGACCGTGCAGGCACCGGGCGAGCCAGTCCGCCGCCAGCGCGAACCTCCGCTCGGCCCGGCGGGCCTGCATCGTCGCGTCCGCCCGGTCCGCGCGTTCGTATGATCCCAGGTAGCGGATTTTGCGGCTGATGCGGTGCAGGCCCATCAGGGCCTCGCTGACCGGCCGGTCGCCGATGTGGCCCTCGGCGTCGATGGAGAAGCAGTACCGGCCGAGGCCCTCGCCAGTCGGCCGGGACTCGACCCGCAGCAGGTTGACCCCGCGCACGGCCCATTCCCGCAGCACCTCCAGCAGCGCGTCGGGGCCGTCGGCCTCCGGCCACACGACCACCGAGGTCTTGTCCCGGCCGGTCGGCGCCGCGGCCCGGCCCGGCGGCCCGAGCAGGACGAAGCGGGTCGTCGCGGTGGCGGCGTCGTTGACGTCGGTGACCAGGGCCTCCAGCCCGTAGCGGCGCGCGGCGAACTCGCCGGCGAAGGCGCAGTCGTAGCGGCCGTCCCGGACCAGCCGGGCTCCCTCGGCGTTGGACGCCGCCGACTCCCACACGGCGTGCGGGAGGTGCCGGGCGAGCCAGCGCCGCACCTGCGCCTGGGCGACCGGATGACCGGTGACGCTCTTGACGTCGTCCAGGGTGGTGCCCGGACGTACCAGCAGCGCGAAGCTGATCGGTAGCAGGACCTCCCGACGGATCGTGAGCGGCTGGCCGGTGGCGAGCTCGTCGAGGGTTGCGGTCACCGGCCCCTCCACCGAGTTCTCGATCGGCACGAGCGCCGCCGCGGCGTCGCCGTCGCGTACGGCGTCCAGTGCGGCGGCCACCGTCGCGGACGGGAACAGCTCGTGGGTGGTGGCCTCGGGCAGCGTGCCCAGCGCGGCCTCGGTGAAGGTCCCCTCCGGCCCGAGGTAGGTGCATCGCTGCGGGTGAGCAGGCAAAAGATCCTTTCCCGGACGGGGCCGGCGGCGGCTGTCGCCTGCCTGCCGGGGAACGTCGAACACCGGCAGGACCGGGCGGGTCGTCAAAGGAACCTCAGCAGGCGGGCGGGCGCCTCGACGGCGTCCGCGACGAACCGCAGCAACGATCCCGCTGTCGCCCCGTCGCAGACCCGATGGTCGAAGGTGAACGACAGCTGTGTGACGCTGCGGACCGCCAGCGCCCCGTCCACCACCCACGGCCGGGGGATGATCCGGCCGATGCCGATCATCGAGGTCTCGGGGTGGTGGATGATCGGCGTGGCACCGTCGACGCCGAAGACGCCGTAGTTGTTCAGCGTGAACGTGCCGCCGGCGAGGTCGGCGGGGGTGAGCCGGCCGGCCCGGGCCGCCGCGGTCAGCCGGGTGATCTCGGCGGCGAGTGCGGCGGTGCTGCGGGCGTGCGCGTCACGGACCACCGGGACGACCAGGCCGCGCGGCGTCTGCGCGGCGAAGCCCAGATGGACGGCACCGTGGCGGCGCACCGCGGTCGCCCGCCCGTCCAGATCGGTGACGACCTGGGAGTTCAGGTCGGGAAAGCGCAGCAGCGCGGCGACGCAGATCCGCGCGATGATCGCGAGCAGGCCGATGGGGCCGTCCGCCGGTGCAGCACCGTCCGCAGCCCCGGCTCCGGCGCCGGTGCCCTCGTTCAGCTCCTTCTTGGCCGCCAGCAGGGCGGTCGCGTCCGCATCGACCCAGCAGGTGGCGTCGGCGACCTCGCGCCGGCTGCGGACGAAGGTCTCCGCCGCGTGCCGGGCCAGCGGGCTGAGGGCGACGACGGACGGTTCCGCGGAACCGACGGGCCCGGTGATCGCGCCCGTCCCGGCGCCCGTCCCGGCGCCCGTGCCGGCCCCGGCTCCGGCCGGCGGCTGGGTGGACGTCGCCGGCTGGCCGGATGCCGCCGGATGCGTGGATGTCGTCGGCTGCGCGGACCGGCTGGCGGCGATGGCGCTTTCGACATCCCCACGGCGGATCAGGCCGTCCGGTCCGCTGCCGGTGAGCCTGGTCAGGTCGATGGCGTGGTCGCGCGCGAGCCGGCGGACCAGCGGTGAGATGACCTTGGCGCCCGTCCGGGGCGGCGGCGCACCGGTCACGGCCGCGGTGCTGCCCGCGGTGCCGAAGCCACCGAGCTCGTCCCGGACGCCGTACCCGACGAGCACGCTGCCCGAGCCGCCACTGCCCGGGCCGCCACTGCCCGGGCCCCCGGAATCGGGACCGCCGGCGTCGGGCGCGGCAGCCAGGCCGACCGAAGCCTGCGCCGGGGCGACCGGATGCTGTGCCGGGCCGGCCGGATGCTGTGCCGGGGCGACCGGAGGCTGCGGCGGGCCGGCCGGCGTCTCGCCCGCGGCGGCCTCGTCAACGGCCTCGCTGACGGCCACGGTGACCAGGGGCGCGCCGACCGGGAGCTGGCTCCCGGCCGGCCCGGCCAGGGAGGTGATCACACCGCCGTGTGGGCAGGGGACCTCGACGACGGCCTTCGCCGTCTCGACCTCGGCCACCGGTTGGTCGATGACGATCACGTCCCCGACCGCGACGAGCCAGCGGACGATCTCGGCGGAGGTCAGTCCCTCCCCGAGATCGGGCAGGGTGAAGGTGCGTACCGCGGCCACGGAGGTCACTGCTCCCATTGGAGTCGGGCGACGGCGTCGAGGATCCGGTCCACGCCGGGCAGGTAGTGATGTTCGAGCAGCGGCGCCGGGTACGGGATGTCGAGCCCGGTCACCCGCAGCACCGGGGCGGCCAGGTGGTGGAAGCAGCGTTCGGTCACCCGGGCGGCGATCTCCGCACCCATCCCGGCGAACCCGACCGACTCGTGCACCACCACGGCACGCCCGGTGGCGCGCACCGCCGCGCAGACCGTCTCGTCGTCGAACGGCACCAGCGAGCGCAGGTCGACGACGGCGAGCTCCAGGCCCTCGGCGCTGGCGGCCTCGGCGGCCCGCAGGCACACCGGCAGTGACGGCCCGTAGGTCAGCAGGGTCGCGTCGGTGCCGGGCCGGCGCACCACCGCCTGGCCGATCGGCGCCACCGCGGTCGGCGGGAACCGCTCGCTGGACCAGTACAGGCGCTTGGGCTCCAGGAAGACCACCGGGTCGTCGGAGGCGATCGCGGCGCGCAGCAGACCGTAGCCGTCGGCGACCGTCGCGGGCGTGACGACATGAAGGCCCGGGGTGTGGGCGTAGTACGCCTCGCTGGAGTCGCTGTGGTGCTCGACCCCGCCGATGCCGCCCCCGTACGGGATCCGGATCGTGACGGGCAGCGGCAGCCGGCCCGCCGTGCGGTTGCGCATCTTGGCGACATGCGACGCGAGCTGCTCGAACGCCGGGTACGCGAAGGCGTCGAACTGCATCTCCACGACCGGGCGCAGGCCGTACATGGCCATGCCCACGGCGGTGCCGAGGATGCCCGCCTCGGCCAGCGGGGTGTCCAGGCAGCGCTGGGTCCCGAACTCGGCGGCGAGCCCGTCGGTGACCCGGAAGACGCCGCCGAGGGCGCCGATGTCCTCACCCAGCAGGTGCACGTCGGGGTCCTCGCGCAGCGCGTCGCGCAGCGCGGTGTTGAGGGCCTGCACCATGGTCGTTCCGCCGGCGCCGCTCATGCCCGGGCCTCGGCGTGCGTCGCGGGGGTCGCCGGGGTCGCGGCCTCGTCCGCGATCCGGGTGGCCAGGGCCGCGGCCTGCTCCCGGAGCTGGCTGGTCGGCTCGGCGTAGACATGGGCGAACAGGGAGCGCGGGTCGGGCTCCTCCGTCCGCGCCACCGCGGCCCGCATCGAGGCGGCCAGCTCCTCGGCGGCGGCGGTCACGGCGGCCAGGCCCGCGTCGTCGAGCAGGCCGGCGCCGCGCAGGTGCCGTTCCAGCAGCGTGAGCGGGTCGCGGGCGCGCCAGGCCTCGACCTCCTCGGACGTCCGGTAGCGGGTCGCGTCGTCCGCGCTGGTGTGCGCGTCCAGGCGGTAGGTGACGGCCTCGACGAGGACCGGGCCCCGGCCCGACCGCGCGTGCTCGACGGCGGCGCCGAGCACGGCATGCACGGCGGGCGCGTCGTTGCCGTCGACCAGACGGCCGGTGATGCCGTAGCCGACCGCCTTGTGCGCCAGCGTCGGCGCCGCGCTCTGCCGGGCCAGCGGCACCGAGATCGCGTAGCCGTTGTTCTGCACGAGGAAGACCACGGGCGCGTTGAGCACCCCGGCGAAGGTCAGCGCCTCGTGGAAGTCGCCTTCGCTGGTCCCGCCGTCGCCGATCAGTGCGAGCGCCACCACGTCGTGACCACCGCCCGGATCGCCGGCGGCCCGCAGCCGGGCCGCGTGCGCGAGCCCGACCGCGTGGCAGGCCTGGGTCGCCAGCGGGGTCGACAGCGGGGCCGTCCGGTACCGGCGCGGGTCGTAGCCGCAGTGCGTGTGACCTCTCATCAGCGCCAGGACGTCCATCGGCGCCACGCCCCGGGCCATCACCGCGAGGGTGTCGCGGTAGGTGGGGAACAGCCAGTCCGTCTCGCGCAGCACCATCGCGGCGGCGATCTGGCACGCCTCCTGCCCGGTGGACGACGGGTACACCGCGAGGCTGCCCTGCCGGGCGAGCGTGGTGGCCTGCTGGTTGAAACGGCGCCCCAGCACCAGGCGGCGGTGCAGATCGCGCAGCAGGTCGGGGTCGACCGTGCCGGCCGCCTCCGTTCCGAGCACGCGGACCGGCTCACGCTCGGGCAGCAGCGGCGCGGCGTCGCGCCGCGGGCCGTGGGAGCTCGGCTGCCCGGCGAGCCCGGGGGTGGTGTTGGCGTCGAGGATCGTCAAGGTCCACCTTCGGCGGTTGGTGGCGGAGGCGGTTGTGGTGGCGGACCAGAACTGCGGCGGTGGTCGGTCGCTGCCAACCGATTTTCCGCCTCGGGTGCGGGGGCGGATCGTGTTCAGAATCACCCTGGGGCCTGGGCGGAGCCGTGCCGGAAATCGCCGGAGAATGGTGTGGCCGGCCGTCGGAAGAAAGCCCGGGGAACTCGGGAAGCTGCCGGAAAAGAAGGTCGCCGCTGCGGCTGAAACCGATTTCCGTTGCCGCGCCGGGTTCGTCCCGAACCCGGCGCGGGCATGGGTTATGCCTGGTCAGGGCTCTGGCGGCTCGTGGTTGGGCGGCCTGTTCGCGGGGAGAAAGGCCTAGGACGGTGCGATGCGGGCGCCGTGGCCGCCGGCTCGTCCGGCGCGGCCGGGAATCGGGGCCCCCGCCGGAGGGAATCCTGGATGAACACGCTCTGCGGCGCCTTCTGGAGGGCTGTGACCAGCGTCTCGGGAGTGCCTGCCGAAGGTGCCCTCCGGTGTTGTCGCCTTCCCGTCCCAGGTCGGGCCGGGTCTTTTACCGGCGGATATCCGGGCAGGTGGTCGGGGTGACGGGGCCCAGGCCCGGACCCGCCCGGAACGCCTGGCTCCGCCGAAGGGCAACCCGAGGAGCTCGACGTGGTGAAGGACGTCGTGGGCTCGCACCTGGAGCGGTTCGGGCGTCGGGACGGCCTCGCGGTGCACTGGGAATGAGCCCCGCGGCGCACTGGAACTGAGCCGCTCGCCGCCGCCGCGCCGGTGCCGAGCCACCTAGGTGCCCGCGGGCCGGTTGTACCGTTGTCATGAGGGAACGCGGCGTATCCGCAGCTCACCCTTCTTCATCGCTACTTGCGACAACCCTCTTGCCGTGCGTGTCACAACGCTGGCGTGGAGACGTCCGACACAGCCACGCTCACCGCGTTAGTGACCAGTTGTAATTGGTTCATGGGTATAGGTACGTTTTGCGCACAGTTGCGCTCATTTGTCAGGGCTGAGGGCCGGACGGTCCAGACCTGTACCCACCGCCCGCGGACGGGCTGGGGGAGCGTCTGATGGCTCTGCTCGGCGCGCTCAGGAAGACCGACTACACGCCGGCGCACGTGCGCCCGCTGACCCCCGGCGACCGGGCGTATCTCGCGTTCGTCGACCGCAATCCGGGGGAGCACCAGGACATCGGCGCCCTGCTGTTCTTCGACGGTCCCCAGGTGGGCATCGACGAGCTGCGGGCGCACATCGCCGAACGGCTGCGCGACCCGCGGGCGCGAATGCTGACCGACCGGCTGGAGACCGTGACGATCTGGTCGCCCGAGCGGGGATCCTCGGCGAAGGAGACCCGCTGGGTCTCCGACCCCGGGGTGGACCTCGACCACCACATCGTCGTCGTCGACCTGCCGCCCGCCGACGCGGGTGCCGGTGCCGACGCGGGTGCCGACGCCGGTGCCGGCGCAGGGGAAGGCGCCGCCGCCGACGCACGCACCGACGGGGACCCGGGCTTCGGTGACGCCCGGCTGCAGGCGGCCGTCGACAGCATCGTCAGCCGGCCCGTCGACATGACCCGGCCGCCGTGGATGCTCTACCTGCTTCGCGACCCGGACCCGGCGGCGACCCGGACGGCGATGGTCTACCGCTCCAGCCACATCCAGCAGGACGGGATGGCGCTCTACCGCGTCATGTACCTGCTCTTCGGGGAGAGCGACCGGATCGACCTGGGCCTGCCGGAGACGATCCGCCGCCCCCGCCCGGTCGAGTACGCGAAGTTCGTCAGCCGCGGCATCGGCTGCCTGCTGCCGACCCGCCGCCTCGCCGGCTGGGGCGGCCCGCCGTCCGGCCCCGCGCGGCACAGCTGGGTCACCACCGAGCTGAGCACCCTGCGGTCGATCGCCCGCCAGCACGGGGTGACCGTGAACGACGTGTACCTCGCCGCGGTCGCCGGCGCGCTGCGCGCCTGGTCACCGGCCGACTGGGAGACCGGGTCACGCCCCGTCCACGCGCTCATGCCGGTGAGCATCCGCACGCTGGCCGAGCAGGACGTCCTGTCGAACTACAACACCGGGGTGCGGGTTCCGCTGTACTGCGGCGAGCCCGACCCGGCCCGGCGTCTCGCCCGGACCGCCGAGGCGACCGCGCGGATGAAGAAGGGCGGCCTCGGCCTGGTCGAGCGGGCCCACTTCCCGGCCATGGCGCGGTACGCCAGCAAGCGCATGCTCGCAAGTGTCGGCAGCTACCCGACCCAGATCAGCAAGATGGCGCTGGTCGCGACCAACGCGCGGACCATCCGCGGCCCGCTGTCCGTCGCCGGCCGGCGGATGACCGGCCTGATCGGCATGGGTCCGCTGCTGGTCGGGCGCCAGCATCTGGCCGTGGCGATGTTCGGTGTCGACGACCGGGTCGGCGTCATGGTCGTCGCCAGCGACAGCGTGCCGAACCACGACCGGTTCGCGCAGCTGTGGCTGGACGAGCTCGCCGCGCTGCGTGACTGCGCCCCGCGGGCCCGGGTCAGCGTGCCGGCCCAGCGCCTGCCCACCGCCGCGGCCGCGGTGACGGCGATGATGACCGGCACCGTCAGCGGTGCCGTCTCGGGAGCGGTGACGGGCGTGGTCGCCCGCGATCCCGGCGGCCTGCTCCGGCCGTGGCGCCGCCGGCCCGCCGCGGCCTGACAGCCGCCTGAGCCGGCCGGTGGCTGCCCGCGCAGCCGCCGGCCGGCCCCGCCGAGCCCCGCCGAGCCCCGCCGAGCCCCGCCGAGCCCCGCCGAGCCCCGCCGAGCCCCGCCGAGCCCCGCCGAGCCCCGCCGAGCCCCGCCCGAGCGGTGCCGGTCGGTGCCTGATCGGTGCGCGTTCTCCCGTGGGCGGGCCTAGCGTGAGGGAGGGGGAGGTAACCCCCACCCACCCACGCGGAGAAGGGGACGATCGTGGCGGCCGTGACGACGCAGGACGGAACCGAGATCTACTACAAGGACTGGGGCACGGGGCGTCCCGTGGTGCTCAGCCACGGCTGGCCGCTGAACGCGGACAGCTGGGAGTCCCAGGCGGCCGCGCTCGCGGCCCACGGCTACCGCGTCGTCGCGCATGACCGTCGCGGGCACGGCCGTTCGTCGCAGCCGTGGGACGGCAACGACATGGACACCTTCGCCGACGACCTCTCGACCCTGATCGACCACCTCGATCTGCACGACGTGACACTGGTCGGGTTCTCGATGGGCGGGGGAGAGGTCACCCGTTACATCGGCCGGCACGGCACGTTCCGGGTGGCGCAGGTCGCGCTGGTCTCCGCGGTGCCGCCGTTCATGCTGCGGACGGACGACAACCCCGAGGGCCTGCCGATCGAGGTCTTCGACGGGATCCGCACCAGCCTGGTCAACGACCGCGCCCAAGCCTACCGTGAGTTCGCCGACGGCCCGTTCTTCGGCGCGAACCGGCCCGGCAGCAACGTCTCGCAGGGGGCCCGCGACTCCTTCTGGGCCCAGGGCATGCAGTCCAGCCTGCGCAGCTCCTACGAGTGCGTGGCCGCCTTCTCGGCGACGGACTTCCGGCCGGACCTGGCCGCGTTCGACGTGCCGACCCTCGTCATCCACGGCGACGACGACCAGGTGGTTCCCTTCGAGGTCGGCGGGAAGCGCTCGGCGGAGCTGATCAAGGACGCGACGCTCAAGGTGTACGAGGGCGGTCCGCACGGCCTGCCCGCCACCCATCGGGAACGCCTGAGCACCGACCTGCTGGAGTTCGTCTCCTCCACCCGGGCCTGAGCCCGGCGCTCCCGGGGCCGGCGGGAGGGGACCCGCCGGCCATCCGGGGCCTGGGGCTCAGTACGACTTGGGCAGGCCGAGCACGTGCTGGGAGACGTAGTTGAGCACCATTTCCTGGCTGACCGGCGCGATCCGCATGACGCGGGACTCCCGGAAGTAGCGCTCCACGTGGTACTCCCGGGCGTAGCCCATCCCACCGTGGGTCTGGACGGCCTGGTCGGCGGCCTGGAACCCGGCCTCGGCGCACAGCCACTTCGCCATGTTCGCCTGCGGCCCGCAGGGCAGGCCCTGGTCGTAGCGCCACGCGGCCTGGCGCGCCATCAACTCGGCGGCGTCGAGGCGGATCTGGGCCTCGGCGAGCGGGAAGGCAACGCCCTGGTTCTGGCCGATCGGCCGCTCGAACACGACCCGCTCCTTGGCGTACCGGGTCGCCTTCTCGATGGCCGCGCGCCCGATCCCCAGCGCCTCGTGGGCGAGCAGGATGCGCTCCGGGTTGAGCCCGTCCAGCAGGTACCTGAAGCCCTTGCCCTCGTCGCCGATACGCGCGCTGTCCGGTACGAAGAGGTTGTCGATGAACACCTCGTAGGAGGAGACGGCGTTGCGGCCCATCTTCGGGATGGCCCGCAGGTCGATCTTCTCCCGGTCGATGTCGATGAGGAAAAGGGTCATGCCGTCGGTGGGACGGGTGACCTCCTCACGCTTCGTCGACCGTGTGATGAGGATCATCTTCTGCGAGTCGCCGGCCTTGGTGATCCAGACCTTCCGGCCGTTGATCACATAGCCGCCGTCGACCCGCTGGGCGAACGTGGAGATCCGGGTGGTGTCGGTACCGGCGTTCGGCTCGGTGACCCCGAAGCAGACGTGCAGGGAGCCGTCCGCCGCCTTCGGCAGGATCTCCTTCTGCAGGTCGGCGCTGCCGTGCTTGACGATGGTGTTCAGGCCGAAGATCGTCAGGTGCATCGTGCTGCACCCGTTCATGCCGGCGCCCGACGCCGCGATCTCCTCCAGCAGCAGCGCCGCCTCGGTGATGCCCAGCCCGCCGCCGCCGAACTCCGTCGGGATGGCGATGCCGAGCCAGCCGCCCTCGGCGAACGCGTTGTAGAACTCCCACGGGAACTCGCACTTCTGGTCCTTGTCCGCCCAGTAGTCGTCCCCGAAGCTGCGGGCGAGCTCGCGCGCCCCGGCCCTGAGCTGCTCCTGATCCGACGTGAGTTCGAAGTGCATCGGTCGACCTTCCACTGGACGAGGCTGAGCGGGACGGCGGCGGGACCCGGCGGATCCGCCATGACAGACAATCCCGCGCCGGGCGCCGCTGCGCATCTGATTCGCCAAAGACGAACATCGCATTCCGTATGCTAATCGGTGGCGGAGTGTGACAGTATGGGCCGTTCGGGGAAACCCGTCGCCGACGCGGGAGCCCCGAAGGCGTCGCATTCGTCGACTGTGCCGGAACCGGCGCCGGTGATGGGACGCCGATCCGGAGACGGTGAGATCGCCACGTCCGGAAGCGTCCCGGACGGCAGCCGACCCGGTCGCGAAACGCCTCACGCGGGCGACTCGCGCCCGGCATGGGCCGATTCGGATCCTTACCGAACCCGAACAGGACCCTCGCCGGTTCCTGATGTCGCGCCGCCATCCTCGGTGCCATGGCTCTCGCCACCACATCCGGCCCAACCGCCGCCACACCGGGCCGGGCCGCCAGCCCGCCCGCACCGGCCGAGGGCCGGGCGGCCCTCGCGCTGCTGTTCCGCCGGGCCGGTTTCGGCGCCCGCCCGGACGAGCTCGACGCCGCCGAGAAGGCCGGCTTCGAGGCGACCGTCGACGCCCTGCTGCGAGCACGCGACCGCCCGGATCCCGCCGCGGTGGCACCCCCCGACCTCGACCGGGAGGCCGACCACCGACCCCCGGACCTGGCCGACAAGGCGGCCCGTGCCGCCTACGCGAAAGGCCTGCGGGAGCGCACCGAGGCGCTGATCGGCTGGTGGCTGCGCCGCATGGTGGCGACCGCCGACCCGGTCACCGAGAAGCTGACTCTCTTCTGGCACGGCCACTTCGCCACCTCCATCCAGAAGGTGCGGTCACCGGCCCTGATGCTGGCGCAGAACGAGATCCTCCGCCGCGCCGGCCGCGGCCGGTTCGACGAGCTGACGCTCGCGGTCGCCCAGGATCCGGCGATGCTGCTCTGGCTGGACGCCGGCCGCAACGTCAAGGCCAACGCGAACGAGAACTTCGCCCGCGAGCTGATGGAGCTGTTCACCCTCGGTATCGGCGCGTATGGCGAGACCGACGTCCGCGAGGCCGCGCGGGCGTTCACCGGCTGGCGGGCCGACCGGTCCGGGCGGTTCACCGTGCTGGCCCGCCAGCATGACTCCGGCACCAAGACCGTGCTCGGGCAGACCGGGAACCTCGGCGGCGAGGACGTCATCGACCTGGTGACGCACACGCCGGCGTCCCCACGCTGGGTGTGCTCCCGGCTGTGGAGCCGGTACGCGGCACCGGTGGCACCGGGCGATCCGGCCATCGCCGGGCTGCTGGCCGCCTATGGTCCCGGTCTCGACACCGGCGCGGCCCTGCGCGCGCTGCTGCTCGCGCCGGGCCTGCGCGCCACCGCCGGGCAGCTGGTCGTCCAGCCGGTGGAGTACGTCGTCGGTGTGCTCCGCGCGCTGCGGCTCACGGTGCCGGAGCCGGGGGCGGCGACGGGTGCGGCGGGGGCGGCGGCGCCGAGCCGCCTGATCGCGGTGCTGCGCGGCCTCGGGCAGGTCCCGTTCATCCCGCCGAGCGTCGGTGGCTGGCCGGCCGGCGGCGCCTGGCTGACGACAGCGGCGAGCCTGACCAGGTCCCGGTTCGCCACCGCCGTCACCGGCCTGGCCGACCTGTCGGCGGTGGCGGACGTCCCGCCCGGTGAACGGGTCGACGCCGCGGCCCGGCTGCTCTCGGTGCCGGCGTGGAGCACCCGCACCCGCGACGCGCTGTCGGCGGCCCGGGACGACCCGCGGCAGCTGGTCACCCTCGCCCTGCTCGCGCCCGAGTACGTCGTCACCTGACCGATCCCGATCCCAGCCCCGAAACCCGGCCCCGGCTCCGGCTCCGCAGCCCCGGCTCCGGCTCCGAACCGCGGCCTTGCCGAACCGCGACCCCGTCCCGAACCGGAAGGACCGCCATGCCGCTGAGCCGCCGCCGTTTCCTCCTCGCCTCCGGCGTGACCGGGGCGGCGGCCGTCGCCGCCGGGGCCGGGGCCGTCAGCTGGGATGTCCTGCACGACGCGGCGACCCGGCGACCGCTCGCGGCCGGCACCGGGATTCTCGTGATCGTCACCCTCTACGGCGGCAACGACGGGCTCGACACCGTCGTGCCCATCGAGGACCCGGCGTACCGCACCGCCCGCGGCGACCTCGCCGCGGCGGCCCAGGACGTCCACCCGCTCGCCGACGGCCTCGCGCTCGCCCCGGCGCTGTCCGGCCTCGCCGGGTTGTGGAACGCGGGCCGGCTTGCGGTCGTGTCCGGAGTCGGCTACCCCGATCCGGACCACAGCCACTTCCGGTCGATGGCCATCTGGCAGTCGGCGTCGCCACGCACGGCGTCCACCTCCGGCTGGATCGGGCGGTGGCTGGACGCCACGGCGACGCGGGCCGGGTCGTCCGGCGGTGATCCGCTGCTCGCGCTGGCGATCGGGCCGACGCTCCCGCCACTGCTCGTCGGGGAGCACGCGGTCGGCGCGGCCGTCCCCACCGGCCAGTTCGCCGCGCCGGACGGCCGGGCGGGGGAGCTGCTGCGGACGCTGTATCGCCCCGACCCGGCCGACAGCCCGCTGCGGGCCCGGGTGGCGCGGTCCGGGGCCGACATGTTCACGGTCGCCGGAGCGCTCGGGCCGGTGCTGGCCGACGCCCCCGAGCGCGCCGCGGGGACCTCCGGCCAGCTCGAGGGCGCGGCGCCCGGCGGGGACGACGCCGCTTCCGCCGCTTCCGCCGCTTCCGCCGCTTCCGCCGCTTCCGGTGGTGCCGGTGGTGCCGGCGCAGCCGGGGATGACGGCGGTGATGGCGGTGAGCTGGGTGTGCAGCTCGACCTGGTGGCCCGGGCGATCGCCGCGGGGGTCCCGACCCGGGTCTACTCGGTGAGCCTCGGCGGCTTCGACACCCACGCCGCCGAGAGCGGCACCCACGCCCGCCTGCTCGGCGAGCTCGACGCCGCGCTGACCCGCTTCGACCGGGCCCTGGCCGCCGACCCGCGGGCCGGCGCGGTGACGACGATGGTCTACTCGGAGTTCGGCCGGCGGGTCGTGCCCAATGCCAGCGGAGGAACCGATCATGGAACGGCGGGCCCCGTGCTGATCCTGGGCCACCCGGTGCGTGGCGGCTGCTTCGGCGAGCAGCCCAGCCTCACCGCGCTCGACGACGGCGACCTGCGGGTGACCACCGACTTCCGCTCGGTGTACGCGACCCTGCTGGAAGGCGTGCTCGGCACCGAGGCGGACGTCGTCCTCGGCTCGGACGCACGCCTTCCCCGCCTGGCGTTCCTCTGACCGGCCTGTCGTGCGGGTGCATCCGGTCCGGTCACGGAATCCCGAGCCTCGGGCCGCCGCGTCCACCGAGCAAAGAACGAAGGATTTTGGCTGCTGCAACGACCAAAGTCCTTCCTTCTTGCGGGTTGTCAAGCGACCATTTGTCCTGTTTGCGGCTAGTGGGGTGAATTGCGCGCGCTGTGCGGGGGCGCGGGATCCCCGGTGGGTCGCCGTGCGGCGGTTGGGCACGGACCGCGAGGTCGATACAGGGAGGCGAGCGCAGCCGGTGCCGGCGCGGCCGACCACGGCAAGCACACTCAGACCGGTGGATACCCGCGTGCCCGCGGACAGCGCCGACCGCGCCGACCTGATCCTCGTGATCGAGGACGAGGCGCACATCGCCGCGCTCATCCGCATGTACCTTGCCCGGGAGGGTTTCGAGGTCCAGATCCGCACCGACGGCCCGACCGGCCTCGCCGCCGCGCGCGCCCTCGCGCCCGCCGCGGTGATCCTGGACGTCCGCCTGCCCGGCCTGGACGGCCGCGAGCTGCTGCGCGCGCTGCGTGCCGACGGTGACTGGGTTCCGGTGCTGATGGTGACCGCCCGGGACGAGGAGGTGGACCTCGTCGTCGGACTTGAGCTCGGTGCCGATGACTACCTGACCAAGCCGTTCTCCCCGCGGGAGCTCGTCGCCCGGCTGCGGGCCGTCCTGCGGCGCACGTCCGGGCCCGCGGCGGCGGCCAGGGCAGCGGCGGCCGGGGCAGCGCCGGCGCGGGATACGCCAGCGTGGGGTTCGTCGTCGCCCGGCGCGGTCACGGACCACCCGAGGTCGAGCGCAAGCCCGGACCCGGCTCCCGACCGGAGCCCAAGCCCAAGCCGCCCGGACTCGGACTCGGGCTTCGGCTCCGAACCGGGCCGCCTGCTGCGCGCCGGCGAGGTCCGGCTGGATGTGGACCGCCGCCGGGTGATGGCCGGCGACCGGGAGGTGACCCTGACCGCCACCGAGTTCGACCTGTTGGCGGTGCTGATGCGCCGGCCCGGCCTGGTGCACACCCGGGACCGCCTGCTGGCGGAGGTCTGGGGCTACCAGGCGGCGGCCGGCAGCCGGACCGTCGACGTCCATGTGGCGCAGCTGCGCGCGAAACTCGGCCCGGCGAGCCCCCTGCGCACCGTCCGCGGCGTCGGCTACACCGCCGATGCGTGACGCCCGGCGGCCCGCGGGCCTCGCCGCGCGCATCGCGCTGGCGACCACCGCCGTCGCCGTGCTGGCGGTGGCGCTCACCGGAACGATCTTCGCTGGTCTGGTCGGGGGCGCCGCGGACGACGAGGCCCGCCGCGCGCTCGGCCGGCAGGCGGACGTCGTCGCGACCCTGTTCGCCCGGCCGAACGCCACGGCGGACCTGCGAGCCGGGGTGGCCCGGACGATCGCGGCCCAGCGGGTGACCTTCGTGCGGGTCACAGCCGACGGCCGCCCGATCACCCGCCAGGGCCCCGGGGCCGGCCGCGGCCTCGCACTGCCCACGGACGTCCTCACCAGGATCGGCGCCGGACAGGACGTCGGCGCGGCGCGCACGGTCGGTGGCCGGCGGGTGATCGTGGCGGCCAGGCCGCTCGACGGCGGCGGGGCCATCGCGCTGGTGCAGCCCGCGGCCGAGAACGGTGAGCTGGCCGGCGCGATGCTGCGGCGGTTCGGGGTCGCGCTGGCCGGCGGGCTCGCCGCGGCGACGGCCGTCGGGCTGCTGCTCGCCCGCCGGCTCGCCCGGCCGCTGCGGCGCCTCGCCGAGGTCGCCGACCAGCTCGCCGCCGGGCGCCGAGACCGTGACCCGCGGGCCGCCGTGCGCCCGGAGCACCTGGCCTCGGAGCACCTGGCCTCGGAGTACCTGGCCTCGGAGCATGCGGCCCCGGCGCACGTGGCCCCGGAGCGGGCGGGAGGTCCGAGGCGGGTGGGCCGTCCCGGGTGGTTGGGAAGTCCCGGGTGGTTGGGAAGTCTGGGGCGAGTGGGCCGTTCGGAGCGGGTGGTCGCGGAGCCGGCGACCACCCGCTGCGGGCCGGCGGAGGTCGCGGACGTCGGCGCGGCGCTCGACGGTCTCGCCGCCGCGCTCGCCGAGAGCGAGGACCGCCAGCGCAGGTTCCTGCTGTCCGTCTCGCATGAGCTGCGCACACCGCTGACCGCGGTGCGGGGCTTCGCCGAGGCCCTCGCGGACGGCGTGACCGAACCGGCCGACGTCACCAGCACCGGGCGCATCATTCTCGGCGAGGCCCAGCGCCTGGACCGGCTGGTCAGCGACCTGCTCGACCTGGCCCGCCTCGGCGCCGACGACTTCCGCGTCGATCTCGCCGAGGTCGACCTGCGGGCACTGGTGTCCGAGGCGGCCGCGGTCTGGCGCCCCCGCTGCGAGGCTGCCGGTGTCCGTCTCGGGGTCGAGCTGCCCGGCGCACCGGTGACCGCCCGCACCGATCCGATGCGGTTCCGCCAGATCGTGGACGGCCTGGCGGAGAACGCCCTGCGGGTGGTGCCGGCCGGCCAGCCGGTGGTGATCGCGCTGCGCGCGGACCCGGTCGCCGCCCCGGTCACCGCCGTGATCGAGGTCCGTGACGGTGGTCCCGGCCTCACCGACGACGACCTCGCCGTCGCCTTCGAGCGTTCGGCGCTGTTCGAGCGCTACCGCGGCCGGCGGCCGGTCTCGACCGGGGTGGGTCTCGCGCTGGTCGCAGGCCTGACCCGCCGGCTCGGCGGCACCCCCTTCGCCGGCCACGCCCCGGAGGGCGGCGCCGCCTTCGGTGTCTCGCTGCCGGTAGGCGACGATGCCACAGCGACCGACCACGAAGGGGGCGTGTATGCCGGAGACCGTTGGACCGGCGAGTGAACCGGCGAGCCCGGCCGCCGGGCGCCGGTGGCGGCTGCCGATGGGTGCGCGTTCCGCCGAGGAGCCGCACCGGGCCTCCACCCCGCTGGAGCTGCTGTTCGACCTGACCTTCGTGGTGGCCATCGCCGCCGCGGCGGCGGAGCTCGGGCATGCCGTGGCCGACGACCACCTGGGCCACGGTGTCGTCGGTTTCGTGATGGTCTTCTTCGCCATCTGGTGGGCCTGGATGAACTTCACCTGGTTCGCCTCCGCCTATGACAGCGACGACGTCCCGTACCGGCTGCTGACCCTGCTGCAGATGGCCGGGGTGCTGGTGCTCGCGGCGGGTGTGCCGGCCGCCTTCGACGACACCGACTACACCGCCGTCACGGTCGGCTACGTGATCATGAGGGTCGCGATGGTCACGCAGTGGGTGCGTGCCGGTCGGGGCGATCGGGCCAGCCGGGCGACCGCGTACCGCTACGCGCTGGGCACCGCCGTGATCCAGGCCGGCTGGCTCGCCCGGCTCGCGCTGCCGGACACCGCCGGGCTGATCGCGTTCTTCGTACTCGTGCCGCTGGAGCTGGCCGTCCCGCCGTGGGCCGAGCGCGCCGCCCGGACGTCCTGGCATCCCCATCACATCGCCGAGCGTTACGGGTTGTTCGTCATCATCGTGCTCGGGGAGAGCGTGCTGGCCGCGTCCCGGGCGCTCGCGCCGGCCGTCGAGGCGGGCGCGACCACCGACACCGTCCTGCTCGGTGCCGGCGGTCTGCTGCTGCTCTTCGGATGCTGGTGGCTGTACTTCGCGGCCCCCGCCGGGCACGGGCTGGCCCGCCACCCGGAGCGGGCGTTCGGCTGGGGTTACGGCCACTACGGTGTCTTCGCCGCGCTGGCCGCGCTGGGTGCCGGTCTGGAGGTGGCGGCGGAGACGCTCGTCCACCACATCAAGGTGTCCGACGGTGTCGTCGGGTTCGCGATCGCGCTGCCGGTCATCGTGTTCCTGCTGCTGGTATGGGTGTTGCATGCCCCGTTGCACGCGTTCCCGATCACCGGCCTCGGCGTCGTCATCATCGCCTGCGGCGCACTGGCCGCCATCGCGGCCGCGGCCGCGGCGGGCCTGCCACTGCCCTGGTTCGCGGTCCTGGCGGCAGTGCCGGTGTGGGCGCTCGTCGCGCTGGTGGTGGTCCTGGACGACCGGCGGGCCCGCGCCGCCTGAGGCCAGCGGAGGCTCGGCGAGTCGCAGCAGTGAAGGATTTCGGTTGTTCCGACGACCAAGATTCTTCTTGCTTGCGGGTCGCCAGGCAAGTCTGCGGGCCTTTTGGTGTGAACTACCGGTTTTGCGTTGCGGTGCGAGCCTCCCCGGCCATCACGCTCAGGCGTCCAGCGGCGTTCGTCGGGTGGCTACGGCCTCGGTGGTCACCGGCTCGCGCCCAGGTCGCGGGCCAGCGCGAGGGCTGTGCGATGCAGTGCGGCGAGCGGCACGACCGTGGTGACGAGGCCGAGGTCCTGAGCCTGCGCGGCGGTCAGGATGGCGCATGCCGAAGCCGAGCTGCCTGCCCCGGCCGGGCCCCCCACCGAAGCCGGGCCGCCTGCCGTGACCGGGTCGCCTGCCTGTGCCGCGCCGTCTGCCGTGACCGCGCCGTCTGCCGTGACCGCGCCGTCTGCCGTGACCGCGCCGTCTGCCGTGGCCGTGCGGCCTGCCGTGGCTGTGCCGCCGGCCGTGCCGGTCACGGGGCGGGCGAACTCGGCGTCGTCGGCGGCGACGACCAGGTCGCAGGGGGAGCAGAGCAACACCCCGCCGGCCATGCACCGGCCCTGGACAGCCGCGACCGCGGGCTTCGGGATGTCGCGCCAGACCTGGGCGTAGTGGAGCTGCTGGCGGACCTCCCAGTCGTGGTCGCCACCGCACGCGCCGGCCGCGGCGCCCACCGCGCTGTCGCTGCCGCGGACACCGGCACCGGTTCCGGCGCGGGCACCGGCTCCCGCGCGGTCGCCGGAGCCGCCCGGCCCGGCGAAGAAGTTCGGGCCGGTTGATCTCAGCACGATGACCCGAGCCCGACTGTCCGCCGCGGCGGTCTGCCAGGCGTCGTCCAGCTCGCGCAGGAGCTGCGCGTGGTGGGCGCCGCGGGCGCCGTGCTCCTCGACGGCGCGGGGTCGGCGGAACGTGATGACACCGATGTGATCGTCGACGACGTCGTACCCAACATGCTCGGGACGCATCGGTCTCCTTCGCCGGAAGCAGGCGGACGGATGCAAACCGTGATCGACGGCCCCCGAAATTCGGTGCCGATGCCGCATTGACCCACACCAGTACACCGAGGGTCAACAGATCCAAACACCGGCGACCGGTGGCGTCCCGGGCCCGTGCGGTCGCCGGGTGCCAGGGTGAAACGGGCGACTGGAAGGGGCTGGTGTGGAGATCACCGGAATGATGCTCGCGCTGCTGGAGATCCCGGCGGAGTTCACCGCGGAGTACAACCGCTGGTACGACCTCGATCACATGCCCGAGCACCTCGCCAAACCGGACGTGCTGGCCGGCCGCCGCTACGTGGCTGCTCGCGACCTGCGCGCCGCGCCGGGGATCGTCCGCTCGGACCTGCTCGGCGGGCATCCGCCGTACCTGACCACCTACTGGTTCGGCGGGCCGCTCGACATGTGCGGGGAGCAGGCCCGCGAGGGCTGGCTCGCGCTGGACCGGACGATCCTGCGTTCCGGGCGGTTCTGGCGGCCCGGCCGGGCGCGGCACAACTCGCGGTGGCGGGTCACCTCGGCGTGGACCCGGCCCGGCTGCCTGGTCCGTCCGGTGGCCGTGCCGTACCTGGCCCACCGCGGGGTGATCGTGGCGCTGGGGCGGGCGCCGTCGGCCGACCGGCTGGGCGAGGCGGTGGACTGGTGGGAGCGGGTGCACCTGCCCGACCTGGCCGCGGTGCCCGGCGTGCTCGCCGCGGTCCGGCTGGGCTGGGCCGACGACGCGGCTCGTCCGGAGGCTGATTCGGGGGCCGCGCCGGGGGTCGATCCGGGCCAGTGGCCGTCGGCACAGGAACGGGGCGCCTCCGACGCCTCCGACCTGGTGTTGCACCTGCTGCTGTGCGAGGACGATCCCGCGGCCGTGATGGAGCGGATCGACCGGGCCAGGGTGTACTGGCGGGCCGTCGGCCGGTACCCGGCCCACCGCGGGGCGTACGAGGAGCTCGCCTTTCTGCCGTACCGGTCGATCGTCCCACTGGAGTACGACTTCGAGATCGGCGCGGACGACGAGGCCGCCACCGGGACCGCCGCCGGAAGCGCCGGAAGCGCCACCGGAAGCGCCACCGGAAGCGCCACCGGGACGGTCGCCGGAAGCGCCGCCGAGGCTGCCGCCGGAACGGCTGACGGGTGAGCTGACCGGTGTCCCAGTTGCGGGGCTGGTCGGCTGCTGGCGGCACCCGGCGCAGGCCAGTATCGCTGCTGCTGGGGGGTCCGCTCCGGGTCCGGACGTCCGATGTCGCGGCAAGGGTTGAACGCCGGTCAAATACGCCTATAAGTTTTTGTCACCTCCTGCGGACCTGGATGTCGCGTGAGGGCTCGAGCAAGTTGGAGGTATCAGACTGTGCTGCTGGAGTTGGACGCTGATCAGGAAGTCCTGCGGGAGGCGACGGCCCGGTATCTGACCGACCGCGTCCCGGTCGACCGGATCAGGGCGCTTCGTGACGACCCCGCCGGCTTCGACGCGGGCTACTGGCAGGCCGGGGCGGAGCTCGGCTGGACGTCCCTGCTGGTGTCGGAGGAACACGGCGGTGGGTCGATCAGCGGGTCGCCCCTGGTCGACCTGACGATCGCCGCCTACGAGTTCGGCGTGCGGTCGGCCCCGGGCCCGCTGGCGTCGGCGAACGTCGTCGCCGCGGCGCTGAGCGCGGCCGGCGGTGAGGCGCACCTGGCGGTCCTGGAGGGGCTGCTGGCCGGGGAGACCATCGCGTCGTGGGCGCACACGGAGCCGGCGCCGAACGACCGGCTGGGCACGGTCACGCTGACCTGCCGGGTCGACGGCGACGAGATTGTCCTCGACGGGGTGAAGCGGCCGGTCGAGTCGGCCGCCCAGGCCGGGTACCTGCTGGTCACCGGGCGCTCCGAGGAGGGCCTCACCCAGGTGCTGGTCCCGACCGACGCACCCGGGATCACGATCACCCCGCTGAAGACGGTCGACCTGACCCGGCGCTTCTCGACGGTGCGGTTCGACGGTGTGCGGGTGCCGCGCAGCGCCGTCGTCGGTGAGCTGGGCGGTGCCGCGGAGCAGGTGGAGCGCCAGCTCCAGATCGCGCTGGTGATCCTGACCGCGGAGAGCGTCGGCGCGATGCAGACCGCGTTCGACCTGACCGTCCAGTGGGCTTTCGAGCGCTACTCGTTCGGTCGGCCGCTGGCCTCCTACCAGGAGCTCAAGCACCGCTTCGCGGACATGAAGTCGTGGCTGGAGGCGGCGCACGCCATCAGTGACAAGGCGGCCGCCGCGGTGGACGCCCAGTCGCCCGACGCGGCCGAGCTGGTCAGCATCGCCAAGGCGTTCATCGGCGACTACGGGTCCGAGCTGCTGCAGGACTGCGTCCAGATGCACGGTGGCATCGGTGTGACCTTCGAGCACGACCTGCACCTCTACCTGCGCCGGGTCGTGCTTGACCGGGCACTGTTCGGAACACCGGCCGAGCACCGGCAGCGCATCGCCGGTGTGGTCGAGCACCTCAAGGAGAGGTCAGCATGAGCACGGGCGCGACAGGCGGCAGCGCCGCGACGGCGAGCGACATCGAGGACGTCGAGAGCTTCCGGCTCCGGGCGCGGAACTGGATCCGCTCGAACCTGGCGCCGCTCTCAGCGGACGCCCTGGTCGGCGTGATGCGGGCCAGCCACAGCGATGAGGAGGAGCTCGCCTCCATCGCTCGCCAGCGCGAGATCCAGCGGATGTTCTTCGACGCGGGTTTCGCCGGCATCTGCTTCCCCAAGGAGTACGGCGGGCAGGGCCTCACCCCCGAGCACCAGGCCGCCTTCAGCGAGGAGATCTCCGGGTACGAGTACCCGTCGGAGATCCAGGCGCCGACCTTCTCGCCGTGCGCCGCGGTGCTCCTGGACTTCGGCACCGAGGAGCAGAAGCGCCGCCACATCCCGGCGATCCTGCGGGGCGAGGAACTGTGGATGCAGTTCCTGTCCGAGCCGAGCGCGGGCTCGGATGTCGCCGCGGCGCTGACCACGGCGGTCCGGGACGGTGACGACTGGATCCTCAACGGCTCCAAGATCTGGACGACCGGCGCCTGGTGGTCCGACTGGGGCCTGGTGCTCGCCCGCACGAACTGGGACGTGCCGAAGCACCGTGGACTGACGGTCTTCATCCTGCCGATCCACCAGGACGGCATCGAGGTGAACCGCATCGAGATGCTCAACGGCAACAAGGAGTTCTGCCAGGAGTTCATCACCGACGTGCGGGTGCCGGACTCCGACCGGGTCGGCAACATCGACGACGGCTGGACCGTCGGCACCCGGTGGATGTTCCACGAGCGCATGCTGCACAACTCGCCCCTGGTCACCATTCCCAAGGGCGGGGCACGCGGCAGTATCCGCGCCGCCCACCTCGTCGAGATCGCCCGGGACGCGGGCCGCCTCGACGACCCGCTGGCCCGGGACCTCATCGGTGAGGGCCGCACCCTCGACGTCGTCACCCACGCCCTGCAGGAGCGGGTCGCCGCCGGCCTGCGCTCCGGCCGGATCCCGGACCAGTCGGCGGCCGTCGGGCGGCTGTTCACCGGTGTGGTCGCCGCGCGGACGACGACGCTGGCCTTCGAGATCGCCGGCGGCACGGGCGCGGCCTGGGAGGATGCCGACGGCGCGACCGCCGAATGCGGCAACGACTACCTGCTGCGGCAGGTGAGCTGCATCGGCGGTGGCACCACCGAGATGGCCCGCAACGTCGTGTCCGAGCGGGTGCTCGGCATGCCGCGGGAGCAGGCGCTGGACCGCGGGGTCGCGTTCCGCGACGTCCCGCGGGGCGGTTCCAGCCGCCGCTGACCGGCGCGCACCTGTACAGCGACGCGGGCCCCGTCCGGAACATTCCGGACGGGGCCCGCGCTCGTTCTGCTCGGCCCGGTCAGCCGGCCACAATCCGCCCGGTCAGCCGCCTGCTGACGGCGGCGTGGCCGTCGGCGTGGTCGGCGGCCCGGCCGGCCGGCTCAGGTGTTGCGGCCGCCGTTGACACCGATGACCTGGCCGGTGATGTAGCCGGCCTCCTCGGAGACGAGGAACGAGCAGGCCGCGGCGATGTCCTGCGGCAGCCCCGCGCGGCGGACCGGTGTGCGGGCCGCGAGCTCGTCGACGGTCGAGCCGAAGAAGCCCCGCTCCTCGTTGCGGCGGGTCATCGGGGTGTCGATGAACCCGGGCGGAATCGTGTTGACGGTGATGCCGGCCGGACCGAGCTCCAGCGCGAGCGCCTTCGTGAAGCCCATCACGCCCGCCTTCGAGGCGACGTAGTGGGTCATGTACGGCTGGCCGCTGTGGGCGCTGGAGGAGGAGATGTTGACGATCCGGCCCCATCCGGCCTCGACCATGTCGGGGACGACGGCCTGGCAGCAGTGGAACGTCCCGGTCAGGTTGACGGTGAGGATCGACGTCCAGGACTCGATCGTGATGTCGAGGAAGCGCTTGAAGCCCTCCTTGCCGGCCGAGTTGACCAGGATGGCGACCGGGCCGAGGCGCTCGCGGACGTCGGCCAGGGCCTGGTCGATGTTCGCGCGGTCCGCGACGTCGACCGTGGCGGACAGGGCCGTCCCGCCGGCTGCCCGGATCTCCTCGGCGACGCCCTCGGCCTCGCCGCCGTTGAGGTCGAGCACCGCCACCCGGGCGCCGTCCTGGGCGAGGCGTACCGCGCAGGCGCGGCCGATCCCCGAGGCGCCACCGGTGACGACGGCGACCTTGCCGGCAGGGTTCCCGGCCATCTCGATCACGTCCTTTCCTGGGTGGTCGCCGGCGAGGAAACCCGCCGGCGCGTCAGCGCGTCAGACGTCAACGTGACCGCGACGCCGGAAGGCCGGCGTCGTCCCGGCGGCGCACTCCGTTGAGGAAGAGCGCGACCGCGTGGCGCAGGTGCCGCTCGCTGACCTCGGGATCCCGAGTGACGCCGAACGTGGCGAGCCAGGCCGGAGACATGCTGACGAGGGCGATGAACTGCTCGGCGGCGATCTCGACGTCGTCGACGACGATCGTGCCCCGCTCGATGTGCCGGCGCAGCAGGCTCATGACCGCCTGCAGCCGCGGCGACCAGGCGAGCGTGCGGGAATGTGCGGCGAACTCGGGGAACCGCGCCGCCTCGGCGATCGCCATCCGGTGCAGTGCGACGAGGTCGGGGTCGACCGCCCGGGCCAGCAGCGACCGGGCGATGACGGTCAGGCCCTCGGCCAGGTCGTCGGGCACCGTGTCGAGCTCGACCGGGTCGTTCTCGTGCCGGGCGAGCGCCCAGGAGATCACGGAGAGGAACAGGGTCCGCTTGTCGGGGAAGCGGGCGTAGAGGGTGCGCTTGGTGATCCCCGCGGCCTGCGCGACCGCCTCCATCGTGGTCCGGTCGTAGCCGTCCCGCAGGAAGATCTCGACGGCCGCCCGACGGAGGCGTGCGGTGATCTCGGCGGCCTCGGTCGGTGTCGGCCGCCCGGTGCGGGACCGCCCCGCCGCCCCGGCCCCGGTGGTACCGGGATCGGTGGTGCCGGGACCGCTGGTGTCGGCCCTAACGGCGCCGGCCCGGGTGGTGCGCGCCTGCGGGGTACTCGCTCCGCTGGTGCCGACCTCGATGGCCTCGGCCTCCGACCTCATGCGACAAGTACACCGATGCGTATACTTATTGTCAAGCCGTTGCGCTGATCGTCCGGCAGGACGGCCTGCGAGGCTCCTGCCGCTTGCCGTCCCCGCCAGCCTCTGCTGTGATGAACGTCAAATATACGTAGACGTGTACTTTTGGCTGTGGCTGTGGCTGTGGCTGCGCCGGGGCTGGGGCCGCGGGAGACGGCGGCGGGAGGGACGTGCGATGACGGACGCGGGTTCGGGTGGCCGGCCGGTGGTCGGCTTCGTCGGCCTGGGCAGCATGGGCGGGGCCCTGGCCGCGAACCTGGTCGCCGCGGGGCACGAGGTCGTGGCGTTCGACCCGGCCGGTCCGGAGCGGGTGCCGTCCGGTGCCGCCGGCGCCGGCGGGGTCGCCGAGGTCGCCGGGCGGGCCGAGGTCGTGGTGCTCAGCCTTCCCGACGGCGCGGCCAGCCACCAGGTCGCCGAGCGGATCGCCGGGCGGTCGCCCCGGCGGGTCACCCGGGTCGTGGACACCTCGACGATCGGGGTGGCGGCGGCACGGCAGGTGGCGGCACTGCTGGCCGGCGCGGGCATCGGCTATGTCGACGCCCCGGTGTCGGGCGGTGTCGCGGGGGCCCGCGCCCGCACGATCGCGGTGATGTTCGCCGGCTCGGATGACGACTGCACGGCGGTCGGGCCTGTTCTCGCCGGTCTGAGCGACCGGTGCCGGCGGGTCGGCGCGCGGCCGGGGCTCGCCCAGGCGCTCAAGCTGGCGAACAACTTCCTCTCCGCCACCGCGCTCATCGCCACCAGCGAGGCTGTCGCGTTCGGCACCGCGGCCGGGCTCGACATGGCCACCATGCTGGACGTCCTGAACGCTGCCAGTGGCCAGAACACGGCGACCAGCGACAAGTTCCCCCACCACGTGCTCACCGGGCGCTACGCCGCCGGCTTCGCCAACACGCTGATGGCCAAGGACGTGGCGCTGTACCTGGAGGCCGTCGGCGAGGTCGGCCGCACCCCGGTGGTCGCTCCGGTCACGGCGCGGCTGTGGAAGCAGTTCGCCGCCGCCGAGGCCGGGGCCGACTTCACCCGGATCTACCCCTTCGTCCGGGGCGGCTGAACCCGCGGCACCCACGCACCCCACGGCCGGAGCCGGAGGAGTCGAAGATTCTGGTCTTTCCAGAGCGTGTGGCGAAATCCTGAGCCTCGACAGAACAGCCAGAATCCTCGGATCTTCGAGCTGTGGCTAGGTGGGTGCGGCGGGGATTGTGCGGCAGGATCTCCGGCGGCCGAAATCCTCTGGGTCCTTGCCCCGGTGTCGGCAGGGGGCGAGTCGGAGCCCGTGCCTTCCCGGGGAGGCCTCGGTGAGGAAGTGTGCAGAAATCCGGGAAGCGTCCTGGATGCCGCCGCCGAATGAAACTGGTGGCTGGCAAAGATACGGCCGAGGAGTTCCTGCGGAATTCCTCCGGAACCGATCGGGAAACTTCGCCCGGAGATCTTGTCGTGCCGCCGGGCGCGGCTGCCGGAATGCTTCGACATCGAGCGGAAAGAAGCTTCTCATATTCAAAGAATTCAACTGACATGTCAAAACCGGCAGAAGGAAGTCGGGTCAGGTGTCGTCCGCGGCCGGCTGCGGAGCCCTGTCGCGGGCGTGCGGTTCGGCCCCGGTCCAGGCCTCACCGTGAGCCCAGGGTGGGGGTACAGGTGCGTGGTGGTGTCATTCTCGAACCAGACATATGAGGTTCTCTCAGACTTCCTTACAGCGGCTGGGAGCGCTATGGTAAGAGCGGCCAGTGCGGGTGCTGCCGAACCCGTCCCGATGGCCGGCTGAAGGTCGAATCCGCGGCTCTTGACCAGCTGAAGCCCAGGTGATAGGCATTTTTTGGCCGCAGTATCGCGGGTCGGTCGAATCGGCTGTGATCGCATGGGCTCCGATCGATCTGCCGGACAGGCTCGATCAATCGCGTGCCTCCGGGGCCGGGCTCGGGGATGATGGCCTGAAGGCGTCCGGTGTGACGGCTATCACGGTTGGTTGTCGGGCGTGTGCTGGGTTCAAGGGCATGTTCTGGGTTTGAGGGCAGAGGAGCCGTCGACATGGCACGGATCGAACCGCGTCCCCTGCGGGAGTGGCCGAAGGAGATGCGCGCGGCCCTCGCGGCGATGACCCCGGCGGCGCCCCGGCATCCTCCGCTGCCCACCGAGGGGCGCTCGAAGGCCCTGAACACGCTGGGAACGATGGCCCACCATCCCGAGCTGGCGCATGCGTTCTTCACGTTCAACGGCCACATCCTGCGCGGCACGACGCTCACGCTGCGCCAGCGGGAGATGATCGTTCTGCGGGTGGCGACGGTGCGCAAGGTCGCCTACGAGTGGGCCCAGCATGTGATCATGGCCCGCGATCTCGGCCTCACCGACGCCGAGATCGCGCGTATCGCGTGGGGCCCGGACGCCCCCTTCCTGGACCCGCTGGACGCGGCGCTGCTCCGTGCCGTCGACGAGCTGATCATTGACGGCGGGATCAGCGCGACGACGTGGGAGTTCCTCGCCGGCAAGCTCGACGTCCAGCAGCTGCTCGACATCATCTTCACGACCGGCACCTACGACATGCTGGCGATGATGATGAGCTCGTTCGACCTGCCGCTCGACGACGACCTCCACGAGAGCCACGACTGAGCGCGTCGCGAGCCATCGCCGAGAACGGCCCGCCGCCCCGGCGCCCGGCCGGGGCGGTACCGCACGGACGATCCAGACAGCACGATCCGAGTAGGAGTTGCCATGGCCGCGACCGTGTCCGCGATCAGCCCCGAGGTCGGCGTCGAGGTCGCCGGCCTGGCGGGTCACCAGCTCGTCGATCCGGTGGCGGCGGCCCAGTGCCAGGCGCTGCTGGAGAAGCACGGCGTGGTGGTCTACCGCGAGCTGAACATCGACGACGCCGATCTGGTCGCCTTCAGCCGCCTGCTCGGCACCGTCGTGGTCGCGCCGACGGGCGGGATCGACGGGCTCCCCGAGGTCTCGAAGATCACCCTTGACCCGGCCGAGAGCGTGCTCGCCGCGTACCGCAGGGGCACGTTCTTCTGGCACATCGACGGCGCGAACGACGAGCTGCCGCAGAAGGCCACCCTGCTGACGGCGCGCCAGGTCTCCGACGAGGGCGGCGACACCGAGTTCGCGAACACCTACGCCGCCTACGACGCCCTGACCGACGAGGAGAAGGCCCAGTTCGCCACGCTGCGCGTCGTGCACAGCTTCGCGGCCTCCCAGCGCCTCGCCGAGCCGGACGCGTCGGAGAGGACCCGGGCGCTGTGGGCCCGGGTGCCCAGCCGGGAGCACCCGCTGGTCTGGACCCGCCGCAGTGGCCGCAAGTCCCTGCTGGTCGGGGTCACCGCCAGCCACGTCGTCGGCTGGCCGGAGGAGGAGAGCAGGGCCCTGCTCGACCGGCTGCTGGCCTGGTCGACGGAGCCCCGGTTCGTCCTGCGCCACCACTGGCGCCCGGGTGACCTGGTCATCTGGGACAACACCGGCATGCTGCACCGGGCGATTCCGTACACCGCTACGTCCCGCAGACTGATGCACCGAACCACCCTCGTAGGCGAAGAGGTCGTAGCCTGACCTCCGCACACCGAGCAGGTGCGCGCAAGGATGACGAGGATGGCGTCCATCGGACGCCCTGGCGGCGGCGGAAGCCGGCGCCGGGGGGACAGCGGGCGTCATCCGGGTCCGGACTGTCTGTCTGACGGAGGTCAGCATGCGAGTAGTAGTCGATTTCAAGCTGTGTGAGAGCAACGCGCTGTGCGTGGGCATCGCGCCGTCGGTGTTCGAGCTGGACGACAACGACTATCTGGTGATCCTGGACGAGGAGCCCGGCGAGGACCTGCGCGCCGACCTGAAGGCGGCCGTCGCGGCCTGCCCGAAGCAGGCCATCAGCCTCGCCGACGACTGAGCCCGATCCGCGGGGGAGCTGACCGGGACCACGGGCGGCACGTCCGCCCGTGCACGTATTTCCTCCTGTCAAGCCCAGGCTGAAAGAAAAATGAGCCCCTTTGCTGGGTGAATTGCCGCCCGCTTCTCTACGATCATTCACAATGAAACCTCACCGTCCCGGCGCTCTGCGCGTGCTGCGGGTGTCCCGCGCGTCCGGCCTGCCCGGCCTGTCGCGTGGCCCTTCCCGCGGTCGGGCGCAGGCCGGGTCCATGGCGGCGAGCGGAGCCCGGTCGGCTCGGCGGCGGCTGGCCGCCCAGCGGTTCTGGCAGCTGCCCGACAAGGAGCTCGATCGGCTGCTGGAGCTCGCCAGCGAGGTGGACCGGGTCGAGCTGAAGCTGGTCGTCCCGGTGGACGCCCACGACAGCTGTTGCGCGGCGCTCGGTGTCGACTTCACCCGAGGCCGTCGGCAGCGGGTCTTCTACCTCGACACCGCGGACCGCGCCCTGCACCGCAACGGCGCGGTCGCCCGGGTCCGCAGCATCGTCGGCGGCCCGGACGACGCGGTGGTCAAGCTGCGTCCGATGGTTCCCGGCGACGTCTCCCGGCGGCTGCGCCGATCGAAGGACTTCGTCGTCGAGGTCGACGGAATGCCCGGCTACTACGTCTGCTCCGGCGCGCTGCGGGCCCGCCTCGGCGCCGACGACGTCGAACGGGTGATGGCCCAGGGCCGGGGCCTGCACCGCCTGTTCACCCGCCCGCAGCTGCGCCTGCTCAGCGCCCGCCTGCCCACCGGTCTCGACCTCGACCAGCTGCGGGTGTTCGGCCCGGTGGACGTGCGCCGGGCCAAGATCCGCCCGGACGGGCTGGGTCGCCGCCTGCTCGTCGAGCGGTGGACCTACCCCGACGGCTCCCGCATCGTCGAGCTGTCGACCCGCTGCGCCCCCACCGAGGCCCTGCGGGTCGCCGCCCGCACCGCCGACGTCCTGCGCCGGCACGGGGTGGACCTCACTGGCCCGCAGCAGACCAAGACGCGCGCCACGCTGGACTACTTCGCGGCCGCCGGGCGGGCCCGGTCTGCCACGAAAGATGCGCCGATCGGGGGATCTGCGGGAAGCTGGGAAAAAGGCGACGCATCCGGCGCGCGCCGCGAGCGAGGAGGCCATCGCCGTGATCCGGCTCAGCGTGCTGTACCCGAAGACCGAGGGCGCGACGTTCGACCATGACTACTACCTGAACAAGCACATCCCGATGGCCTGCAGGATGTGGGGGCTGACCCAGGTGGAGGTCGACCGGGGCATCCGCGGGCCCTACGTGGCGGCGGCGCACTTCCGCTTCGACTCGATGGACGCCCTCAGCACGGCGATGAAGGCCGACAGCACCGCGATCGCCTCCGACCTGTCGAACTACACCACGATCACCCCGGTCATGCAGATCAGCCAGATCGAGGGCGACGACTGAGCGACCCGGGCTGAGGTTCCGGTGCAGCCGCCTGTGCCTGTGCCTGGGTCTGCTTGCTTGGCCTGCGTGAATCAGGCCACCGGTGGCAGCGGCTGACCGCCGTCGAGCACGACGCGGAAGGGGTCGCCGCGCTCGGCGAGACGAGCCAGTACCGTGCGGATCGTGAAGCTGTCGGGGCGAAGCGTCGGGTCGTCGAGCTCGTCCCAGTCGATCGGCGCCGACACCGGCGCACCCGCGGCGGCGCGCGGGCTGTACGGGGCGACCAGCGTCTTGTTCCGCGCGTTCTGCGTGTAGTCGAGCCGGGCACGCCCGGCCCGCTCGCGCACCTCCCACTTCCAGCTCACCAGCTCGGGGACGACGGCGCCGACCGCCCGGGAGAGCCGCTCGACCCAGTCCCGGGTCTGCTCGAAGCCCGGCCCGGGCGCGACGGGAACCCAGATCTGCAGGCCCCGGCGTCCGGTGACCTTGACCCCGGCCCGCACGGCGAGGTGCGCGAGCGCTGTGCGGTGCAGCCGGGCCAGCACCAGGACGTCCTCCCAGGCTGTGCCCGTCCCCGGGTCCAGGTCGATGAGCGCGTAGGACGGCTGCTCCGCGGCGGTCACCGGCGCCGTCCAGGCGTGCCATTCCAGCGCCCCGAAGTTGGCCGCCCAGACCAGCGTCGCCGGTGAGTCCACGACCAGGTGCTCGGTGGTCCGGCCGGCGGTGGCCCCGGGGGGATGCCAGCGGGTGACCCAGTCGGGCGCGTGCGCCGGGACCTGCTTGTGCCAGAAACCGGGAGCCTGCGCCCCGCTCGGGAAACGGTGCATGTTCAGAGCCCGGCCGGTGAGGTACGGCAGCACGGTCGGCGCGATCAGGGCCGCGTAGCGCACGAGATCCCGTTTGGTGGCCGCAGGCCGTTCCGTTCCCGCCGGGAACAGCACCTTGTCGAGATTGGTGAGGCGCAGCGGCCGGCCGAAGACCTCCCAGACACCGTTCGCCCCCAGGTCGTCGAGCGCCCGCAGCTCGTCGTCCCCCGGGGGGCGCACCGCGGGCGGCGCCGCACCGGCCCCGGCGCCGCCCGCTGTCCCTGAACCATCCGTCGCGTCGGTGGCGGCGTCGGCGTGGGTGGCGGTGCCGTCGGTGGTGGTGATGGTGGCGTCGGCGGCGCGTCCGGGCGCGGGTGCGCGGGTCCGCTCGGTGGCCTGCGCCGTGGATGCACCGGAACGCCAGATCCGGTCAGGCACGGCGCGGACCTCGTCATTGGTACGACCGCTGAGCACCGACCGCGGGTGCTGCTCCGGGTTCCAGCCGGGCACCGCCTGTGCGTCCCGCTTGTGCAGCAGCAGCCACCGCGGCTCCTGCTGACGGATCAGCACGAGCCGGCCCCGCAGCTTCCGCCCGAACACATCCGCGTGCAGTTCCCCCGCGGCGACCGCCGCGACCGGATCATCCGTCCCGTGCGGGACCCAGCTGCCGATGTCCCACACGATCACATCGCCGGAGCCGTACTGCCCGGCCGGGATCACCCCTTCGAAGTCCAGGTACTCGACGGGATGGTCCTCGACGTGCACGGCCATCCGCCGCACCGCGGGATCCAGGGTCGGGCCGCGGGGGACCGCCCAGCTGGCAAGCACCCCGCCCATCTCGAACCGCAGGTCGTAGTGCAGCCTGCGGGCACGGTGCCGCTGCACGACGAAGCGTGCCGCGCCGTCAGGGCCGGGGCCCGCACCGTCGCCGGTGGGCTCCGGGGTGGCCTGGAAGTCCCGCCTGCGCCGGTAGTGTCCCAGCCGATCGGGCGCCTGCTCCGCGGGCTCCGCCTGCTCCGGTGGCTCCGGCGGGTCGGAGCGCCCCGGCCGCCGGGATCCGCCGGACCGCTCGTTCGGTCCGGACGACCTGCCCACCTGGCGCCTCCCGCCCGGAGGGGCCCGGCGCGGGCCGCCCCCGGCACCCGGACCACCCCGCCACCGCGGATCCCACACCATGGCAGCGGCCAGGCGCAACGACCCGCGGCAGCGCGGTGCGACGACCGACTACTACTGCGGGTCGTAGGCGAGGTTGGGGCGCAGCCACTTCTCGACCTCGGTGATGCTCATGCCGCGCCGGGTGGCGTAGTCCTCGACCTGGTCGCGGCCGATGCGCCCGACGGTGAAGTAGCGCGCCGCCGGGTTCGCGAAGATGATGCCGCTGACGGCGGAGGCGGGGGTCATCGCGAACGACTCGGTCAGCCCCATGCCGACCTGGTCCGCGCCGACCAGGTCGAACAGTGGCCGCTTCTCGCTGTGGTCCGGGCTCGCCGGGTAGCCGAACGCGGGCCGGATGCCGCGGAACCGCTCGGCGTGCAGGTCCTCCAGCGCGGGCTCGGAGCCCGGCTCGAACCAGGCCCGCCGGGCCTCGAGGTGGACGTACTCGGCGAACGCCTCCGCCAGCCGGTCGGCCAGCGCCTTCACCATGATCGACCGGTAGTCGTCCTGGCGGGCCTCGTACTCGGCGGCGAGGACGTCCGCGCCGTGGATGGCCACCGCGAACGCGCCGAGGTGGTCGCCGGCCGGAGCCACGTAGTCGGCGAGGCTGCGGTTGGGCCGGCCGGCCGGCTTGGCCGTCTGCTGGCGCAGCATCGCCAGCCGAAGCCGGCCGTCGGTGGCCGAGACGGTCGGCTCGACCGTGGCGGCGGCGCCGGCCGCGCCAGCGCCCGATGTGCCAGTGCCCGATGTGCCAGCGCCGGCCGTGGCGACGTCGACGAGGAGGTCGTCGCCGTCGGCGACGGCCGGCCAGAAGCCGTACACGCCCTCGGCCCGCAGGCTGCCGTCCGCGATGATCTGGTCGAGCAGCGCGTTCCCGTCGTCGTACAGCTCGCGGGCGACCGGCTGCTCCAGGATCGCCGGGTACTTGCCCTTGACCTCCCAGGCGAGGAAGAAGAACTGCCAGTCGATCATCGCGCGCAGCTCGGCGAGCCCCGGGCGCACGACCCGCAGCCCGGTGAACGCGGGCACGGGCAGGTCGTCGAACGAGACCTGCTCACGGTTCGCCCGGGCCTGGGCCAGGGTGAGCAGCGGCTGCTGCTGGCGCCGCTCGTGCGCCTCACGCAGCTCCTGCTGCTCGGCGCGGTTGCGGATGGCGAGCTCGGCGGCCCGGTCGTCGTCCAGCAGGTCGGAGACCACACCGACGACCCGGGAGGCGTCCAGCACGTGGACGGTCGTGCCGTCGTAGGCGGGCGCGATGCGCACCGCGGTGTGCTGGCGGGACGTGGTCGCACCGCCGATCAGCAGCGGCAGCTTCAGCCCGCGGCGCTGCATCTCGGCGGCCACCGCGACCATCTCGTCCAGCGACGGGGTGATCAGCCCGGACAGGCCGATCGCGTCCGCGCCCTCGGCCACCGCCGTGTCGAGGATGACCTTCGCCGGGACCATCACGCCCAGGTCGATGACCTCGTAGTTGTTGCAGCCCAGCACCACGCCGACGATGTTCTTGCCGATGTCGTGGACGTCGCCCTTGACGGTCGCCATCACCACCCGGCCGTTGCCGCGGCGGCCCGCGTCGGCGTCCACGGAACCGCCGGCGGCGAGCAGCGCCTGCTTCTCCGCCTCCATGAACGGCTCCAGGTAGGCGACGGAGCGCTTCATCACCCGGGCGGACTTGACCACCTGCGGCAGGAACATCTTCCCGGAGCCGAACAGGTCGCCGACGATCTTCATCCCGTCCATCAACGGGCCCTCGATCACGTCGAGGGGGCGGGCCGCCACCGCGCGGGCCTCCTCCGTGTCGGCCTCGATGAAGTCGACGATGCCGTGCACGAGCGCGTGCGAGAGCCGCTGCGCGACCGGTGCCTCGCGCCAGGAGAGGTCCACGACGCGCTTCGTGCCGCTGCCGCTCACCGTCTCGGCGAACGCGACGAGGCGGTCGGTGGCGTCGTCGCGGCGGTCGAACAGGACGTCCTCGACCAGCTCCAGCAGGTCGGCGGGGATGTCCGCGTACACCGCGAGCTGACCGGCGTTGACGATGCCCATGTCGAGGCCGGCGCGCACCGCGTGCAGCAGGAACGCCGAGTGCATCGCCTCGCGGACGACGTCGTTGCCGCGGAAGGAGAACGACAGGTTCGAGATGCCGCCGGAGATGCGCACCCCGGGGCAGCGCTGCTTGATCTGCGGCAGCGCGTCGATGAACGCCTTGGCGTAGCCGTTGTGCTCGGCGATGCCGGTGGCCACCGCGAGCACGTTCGGGTCGAAGATGATGTCCGTCGCCGGGAAGCCGACCTTCTGCGTGAGCAGGTCGTAGGCGCGGGCGCAGATCGCGACCTTGCGCTCGGTGGTGTCGGCCTGGCCCTGCTCGTCGAAGGCCATCACGACCACGCCGGCGCCGAAGTCGCGGATGCGCCGCGCCTGCGCCAGGAAGGGCTCCTCGCCCTCCTTGAGGCTGATCGAGTTGACGACGCCCTTGCCCTGCACGCAGCGCAGCCCCGCCTCGAGCACGCTCCAGCGCGAGCTGTCGATCATGATGGGAAGGCGGGCGGCCTCCGGCTCGGTGGCCAGCAGGTTCAGGAACGTGGTCATCGCCCGCTCGCTGTCGAGCAGGTCGGCGTCCATGTTGACGTCCAGCAGGTTCGCCCCGCCGCGCACCTGCTCCAGCGCCACGTCGATCGCGGCCTGGTAGTCGTCGGCCTCGATCAGCCGGCGGAACCGCGCCGAACCGGTCACGTTGGTCCGCTCGCCGATCATGACGAAGCCGGTGTCCGGGCCGATCTCGAACGGCTCCAGGCCGCTGAACCGGGTTGTCGCCGGCAGCTCCGGCAGCGCGCGCGGCGCGGTGCCCCGCACCGACTCGGCGATCCGCGCGATGTGCGCGGGCGTCGTTCCGCAGCAGCCGCCGACCACGTTGACCAGGCCCTCGGCGGCGAACCCGCCGATGAGCCGGCCCGCCTCCTCCGGGGTCTGGTCGTAGCCGCCGAACGCGTTCGGCAGGCCGGCGTTCGGGTGGCAGGCGGTGAACGTGCCGGCGAGGCGGGCCAGGTCGGCGACGTGCGGGCGCATCTCCTCGGCGCCGAGCGAGCAGTTCACCCCGACGACCAGCGGCTCGGCGTGCGCGATCGAGCTCCAGAACGCCTCGACGGTCTGCCCGGACAGCGTCCGCCCGCTCATGTCGACGATCGTCACGGAGATCCACAGCGGCAGCTGCGGGGCGACCTCGCGGGCCGCCGCGATCGCCGCCTTCGCGTTCAGCGTGTCGAAGATCGTCTCGATGAGGAGCAGGTCGACGCCGCCCTCGGCCAGCGCCGCGATCTGCTCGGCGTAGGAGGCCTTCACCTGATCGAAGGTCACCGCCCGGTAGGCCGGGTCCTCCACCCGCGGCGACAGCGACAGGGTGACGTTCAGCGGCCCGATCGACCCGGCGACGAACCGCCGGGTACCGGACATCTGCGCCGCCTCGTCGGCGGCCTGGCGGGCCAGCCGCGCCCCCTGCACGTTCATCTCCCGCACCAGCGACTCCAGGCCGTAGTCGGCCTGCCCGATGCTGGTGGCGGTGAACGTGTTCGTGGTCGTGATGTCCGCGCCCGCGGCCAGGTACTGCCGGTGCACGTCGAGGATGACGTCCGGCCGGGTCAGGTTCAGCAGGTCCGGGTCGCCGGTGACGTCCTTCGGATGGTCCGCGAACCGCTCGGTGCGGTAGTCGGCGGGGGTGAGGCCGGCGTTCTGCAGCATCGTGCCCCAGGCCCCGTCGAGGACGGCGACCCGCTGCCCGAGCAGCTCCCGCAGTGCCCGCTCACTCGCGGTGATGGCACCCGCGCCGGGTGCACCGGGTGTGCCGGAGGGGCCGGTACCGGGGGAATCCGCGCTGGCACCGCTCACCAGGTTGTCGAGGGTTCCGGACACCGCCAAGACACACACCTCCCTGTGGGGGGAGGCGCCCTTACGGAGAGGTTCCAGCCGAGCGTGGCGGACCTTGGCCCGTTGCGGAACCCGTCCGTTGCAGCGCCCCTCGACCTGACACAAGACCCTACACGGTGCCCTTTGGGGCCTGCGGAACCTGGCTGACGGCGGCCACATCGGCACATACCGGCCCCAGGCCGGCGGACCTCGCCGTGGTGGGAGGGCAGGCTGCGAGGGCAGCCGGGGGTGGTGTCAGCGGTCCGCTGGCCCGGTGGCGAAGTGCGCGGTCAGCCGAAGTGCGCGGTCAGCCGAAGTGCGCGGTCAGCCGAAGTGTGCGGTCAGCCGAAGTGTGCGGTCAGCAGAGCGCGCAGGGCTCGGCGGTCGCTCCACATCGGCGCGGTCGCCGGGAAGACGTGCGTCCGGGCGTGCGGGAGGGCAGCCGCGACCTCGCCCACGACCTCGGTGCGGTGGATGAGATCGCCGTCCTGCCCGACGACCAGCGCCCGCGCGCCCACCCGGGCCAGCGCCGCGCGGTCGGCGAGCGGGGCGTTCCCCGGCAGCTCCGTCGGCGGCGAGCATGCCGTCAGCATCAGCGCGTAGGCGCGCAGGTACACGTCGAAGCCCCGCACTCCGTGCAGCTGCGAGGTCATGGAGGTGGCGATCTCGGCGCGCAGCTCGTCCTCGTCACCGCCGTGCCGGGCGAGGTGGATCCGCCGGAAGATCTCCAGGACGTCCGGCGGGATCGGTTCGTCCAGCGCCGGTGGAAGCAGCAGCGCCAGCGTCGTGAACAGTCCCGGCTCCCGGGCGGCCAGCGCCAGCAGCGCCCCCGCCCCCATGCTCTGCCCGACGGCGGCCGTCGCCCCGAACTCGGCGGCGACAGCGGCCAGCTCGTCGGCGAGCTCCGGGTACGTCCAGCCGTTGGGCCGCGGTGACGAGCCGCCGTAGCCGCGGAAGTTGACGACGACCTTCGTCCCGGGCAGGCCCAGCGCGGTCGGCAGCATGACCCGCGCCGACGCGCCCCAGGCATGCGCGACCAGGACCACGGGCTCCCCATCCCCGACCACGATGACCTCGTTGGACGCACCGCCGACGCCGACCGTCACCGTGCGCGCCGCCGAAGCCCGAGCCGCCCCGGCCCGTGGTCCCGCTGCCTGTACCGACACCCACATCCCCCGCATCCGCTCCGAGCGCCGCCGCGGCATCCCGGCCCGATTCCCGACCCGACCGTTTCATCGTGGACGTTAGCCGTTCACGCGGGCGCGGAGGCTCCGATCGAGTCCGGCCCGGGCCTGACGAGGCCATGGCGCACGGGGCACGCGGCACGGGAAACAGGGGCCCGGGAAACACGGGGGGCACGGCGCATGGGAAACATGGGAAACAAAGGAAAGGGCGGGCGATCTTCGTCGTTCCGGAGTGCGTCGCGAGATCCCCGAGGAGTGGCGGGAGCCCAGGCCACCGAAACCTGACCTGGTGGTCCGTGCCCACCCGCCGCCCGCCGACCGCCGGGGATCCCGCGTCACGGCGCTGCGCGCGCAATCCACGCCAATAGCGACAAAGGGAACGCGGAGTCGCTTGATAAGCCGCAAGAAGGGAGGATTTCGGTTGCTGTCGCAGCCATAGTCCTCCCTTCTTGCTCGGGAGCGGCGGCCTCGGTCGGCGGCAGTGGCGGTGGGGCTCGGGGTCAGGCCGAAGGCGCCGGGGGGCAGAGGCAGAACGGGTGACCGACCGGGTCGAGCAGCACCCGCCAGCGGTCCCCGCCCGGCTGGAACTCGGCCTGCGTCGCGCCGAGCTTCTCGGCCAGCTCAAGCGAGGCCGCCAGATCCGTGACCCGGAAGTCGAGATGGAACTGCTGCGGGGCGGACTGGTCCGGCCAGCGGGGCGGCTGGTAGCCCTCCACCCGCTGGAACCCGAACATGATCTCGGTACCCGGAGGTGTCAGATACGCCCAGGCACCCGCTTCGTCAGCACCGCCCACACCCCAGCCGGTCAACTCGCCGTAGAACTCCGCCAGGGCTTTCGCGTCGGGGCAGTCCAGCATCAGCCCGAGCCAGCTCACGCCCGTGCTCGTCGCTTTTGTTCCCACCGGTCCAGTCGCTTCGCTCACTGGTCCACCTCTGCTCGTCTCTGCTCAACGGTGTCGGAACGCGCCGGTGCCACTACCAGGAGCACCGCCGCCGTCCCATCCTGACGGCGATATCTGACTTCCTCTGTCAGGTATCGCGGCGGATGATGGGCCGGTGCGCGCAGATCGCCTGCTCTCGGTCCTGCTCCTGCTGCAGGCACGGGGGCGGCTGACGGCCCGGGAGATCGCCGACGAGCTGGCGGTGTCGGTCCGCACCGTCTACCGGGATGTGGAGTCGCTGGCCGGGGCCGGTATCCCGGTGGTGGCCGAGCGCGGGTCGACGGGCGGCTACCGGCTGCTGGGCGGCTATCGCACCAGCCTGACGGGCCTGACCGCGGGCGAGTCGGACTCGCTGCCGCTGGCCGGGCTCCCCGCCGCGGCCGAGGCGCTCGGCTTCGGCCCGGGCGCGGCCGCCGTCGAACGCAAACTGCTCGCCGCGCTCCCGTCCGGTAACCGGCAGCGGGCCCAGCACGCCCGACGACTGTTCCACCTCGACGCGCCGGGCTGGTTCCGGGACGTCGAACCCGTGCCGCACCTGGCCGAGGTGGCCGGGGCGGTCTGGGAGTGCCGCCCGCTGCGGCTCACCTACCTGCGCTGGCGCTCCCCCCAGGAGGTGGTGCGGGACGTGGAGCCGCTCGGCGTTGTCCTCAAGAGCGGTACCTGGTACCTGGTCGCTGCGACTGCGACTGCGACTGCGACTGCGACTGCGACTGCGACTGCGACTGCGACTGCGACTGCGACTGCGACTGCGACTGCGACTGCGACTGCGACTGCAGCCAAGGCCGGTGCCGGTGCCGGTGCCGTCGCCGGGGATGCCGTCCGGGTCTACCGGGTCGGGAAGATCCACCACCTGGAGACGCTGCCGGGCACGTTCCCGCGTCCGGACGATTTCGATCTGGCTGCATTCTGGGCCGGGTGGACGGCTCGTTACGAGGCGGATGTCTACCGGGCGACGGCCACCGTGCGGTTCTCCCCGGAAGGCCTGCGGATGGCGCCTTTCCGGCTCGCACCCGCCGTGATGAGGGCCCTGCGGAGCACGGCGCAGACGCCGGACGCGGACGGATGGGTCCGCGCGCGGCTGCCGATCGAGTCGATCCGGCACGCCCGTGGAGACCTGCTCGTTCTCGGCGCCGAGGTGGAGGTCCTGGAGCCACCGGAGTTGCGCGAGGCGATGACCATGGCCGCGGCGGCCCTCACGGCCCTCTACGCCCGCCCGGCGAGAGAGGGAGAAGGATCAGTAGCGGTAGCGGACCTGGATGATGATCAGGTCGTCACCGCGCACCTGGTAGACCAGACGGTGCTCGTCTGTGATCCGTCGTGACCAGAAGCCTGACAGGTTCTGCGTCAGCGGCTCCGGCTTGCCGATGCCGATCGCCGGGTCGCGCGCGGACTCCTCGATCAGGCGATTGATGCGGCGCAGCATCTTCCGGTCGTCCGCCCACGATGTGTAGTCGTCCCAGGCCTGGGACGTGAAAACGACCCGCATCAGTCCCGTAGCTCGTGTTCCTCCACGGCACCGGCCGCCGCCTCGGCGATGCTGGCGGCCAGGCGTGCGGCGTTGGCGGGTGAGCGCTGCAGGTAGGCGGTCTCCTGCATGGACCGGAACTGCTGCTCGGACACCAGGAAGGCCGTGCCGTGCCTGGAGACGATCTCAACCGGCTCCTGGTCCGCGTTGACCTGCTCGATCAGTGGGAACAGGCGCTTGCGGGCCTCGCTGGCGGTGACAGCCATGGCAACTCCCAGGACCTAGTGGTACAGGAAACGGTACCACTAGGTCCTGGGGTGCAGGCTCAGTCGACGTCGATGAGCTGGCCGTTGCGGAACATGTCGACGAACAGGGCGTGGTCGCGGTGGACCTGGGCTCCGTAGTCGTGGGCGAACTCGACCATGGCGAGGGTGAACCCCTTCGGGTCCGCCGAGATCGCCTCGTGGATGGCGTCCTCGGTGGAGAAGCTCACCAGGTCGTGGTCGCTCTCGTCGTCGGCGACCGCGTGCATCCGGGCGGTCGACCGGCCGAGGTCGGCGACCAGGCCCAGCATCTCGTCGCGCTCGTTGACCTCGGACCAGTCGAGGTCCTGGGCGTACGGGGAGACCTCGGCGACGAGCTGACCGATCCCGTCCAGCTCGGAGTAGCCCAGCCAGGAGTCGCTGTCGGCCTGCAGCGCCCGCTGTGACACCGCGGTGCGGTGCCCCTGGTGGTGGAAGTAGCCGGCGATCCGCTCGTCGGGGACGAACCTGCTTACCGCCGGGCTCTGTGCCTGCTTCATGTACAGCACGACGTCGTTGTCCAGTGCCTCGGTGTGCCCCTCGACGAGGATGCTGTAGGACGGCAGCCCGGCACTGCCGATACCCACCCCGCGCCGCAGCACGACATCCTTCACCGTCAGCTCCACCGGGCGGGTGCGCCGGCCCGGCGGCACCGTCGCCAGGTAGCGGTCGAAGGCGGCGATGACCTTCGCGCGGGTCTCGTCGTCCACCGCGCTGACGCCGTCGACGTGGGCGAAACGGCGGTCGTAGTTCTCGACCACGGTCAGCTCGTCGAGCAGGGCGACCCGGGTGGCACGCCGCGCGGTCTGCAGGAAGGCGTGCACCACACCCTCGGTGGACGTCCGGGTCAGCAGGTCGGCCGACGAGCCGCCCTCGGCGAGGGCGCGGATCTTCTCCTGGTAGGCGCCGACGCACGCCTCGACCAGGTCGGTGATGACGGCGTCGCTGAGCGCCTTCGCCCGGCCGAGCAGGGCGAGGCTCGCCACCAGGCGGCGCAGGTCCCAGGTGAACGGCCCGACGTACGCCTCGTCGAAGTCGTTGACGTTGAACACGAGCACGCCGTTGCTGCTCATGTAGGTGCCGAAGTTCTCCGCATGCAGATCACCGTGAATCCAGACCCGGCTCGTCCGCTCGTTCAGGAACGGGTCGTCCAGGCCGTTGATATCGGTGTAGAACAGCGCGGCCGAACCCCGGTAGAAGGCGAACGGCGAGGCCGCCATCTTCCGGAACTTGCGGCGGAAGGCACCGGGCTCCGCGGCCATCAGCTCACCGAAGGCCGCCCCGAACACGTCCCCGATCACCTGGGCACGGTCGGCACCGGCAGCGGACGTCGTCATTCGCTGTGGCTCCTTCTCACCTGATCGCGTCATCGCGTCGTCGCACGACTTCCGGCGTGGGCCGCGCGTGGTGGCCGCGCGTCGCCCGTCCCAGCATGCCAGCGCCCGCCGGCACGTGCGCTGGCCCAGGGCCCGCCATGACCCGCGCCCCACACGACACCTCCGCCGAGATCGCCGGACGCGGACCGCGGACCGCGGACCGCCGCGGTGCGAAACAGGGGAGACTGCCGGCATGCCGTGGACGGAGAAGAGCGCAGTCGAGTTCGCCGAGCACCACATCGCGGTCTGGAACACGCATGATCTCGACCGGATCCTCGCCCTATACAGCGCGGACGTCGAATTCGTCTCCCCGCTCGCCGAGAAGCTCGTCGGCAGCAACCTGGTGCGGGGCCGGGGCGAGGCACGCACCTATTTCGAGACCGCCCTCGCCGCGAACCCCGGCCTGCGGTTCGAGATCGTCGACGTCATGCGTGGCCTCGACAGCATCCTGATCTACATGCGGGGCGTCGGTGGCCGGCTCGTCGCCGACGTCCTGTTCGTCGACGCCGACGGCCTGATCACCAAGGTCGTCRCCCACTACACCTGCCTGCCCACCTGAGCGGCGGGCCTGTCTACCTGAGCGGCGGGCCTGTCCACCTGAGCGGCAGGTCGCTCGACCACGCACCGGCTGCCCCTCGCCGCCTCGGGCCGTCAGTAGACCAGGACGGTGGTGCCGATCTCGGCGTTGCCCGATGACCACAGCCAGTCCATCGCGGCATTGGTCACCCGGACACAGCCGTGCGAGGCGGCCCGGGCCGGAACCGAGGCGTACCCGTGGATGGCGATGCCGTCGGCGTGGAAGTACTTCGGCCGGTAGAGGTCGCCGAGGCTGCCGTGGTCGACCCCGTTGACCTGGCGGAACATCCGCCAGGTGCCGGGAGGTGTGTCGGCCAGGTACTGGACGCCGTCGTGGTAGTAGATCTGCTCGGTGCCGGTCGAGGTGTTGAGCGTGGTCTCGACGTGGCCGTCCCGCACGATCTTCAGCAGCTGCCGGCCCTTGTCGACCTCCAGGACGAAGCCCTGCGTGCTGCGTGCGTCCGGCCGCACGCCGCGGGCGATCGCGGCTCGGGTCGCCGGCCCGACGAGCCCGTCCAGCCCGATGCCGGCGGTCTTCTGCACGGCGAGCACCGCCTGCTGGGTGAGCAGGCCGAACGTGCCGTCCGGGGTGCCCAGCCAGTAGCCGGCGGCCATCAGCTGCCGCTGCAGCTCCAGGATCTCCGGGCCGGTCGCGCCGGGCCGCAGGATCGGCGGGCCGGTCGGCGTCGCCGTCGCTGTCCCGGACGACGTCGCCGCCGGGGATGTCGCTGCTGTGGATGTCGCCGCCGGGGCCGAGGACGTCGGGGATGTCGCCGCCGCGGTCGTTGGCGCGGGCGGAGTGTCCGCCGGGGAGGCCGGGCCGCTCGGAGTCGTCGCCGACGAGGGCGCCGACGGCGCGGGGCCGGAGGCGGCCGGGCCATCTGATCCGCAGGCCCCCACCAGCACCAGCCCCACCAGCATCGGCGGGATGGTCAACCATCGGGTGACACGGGATCTGCACATGGCAGACATGTCGCTGATTTATTCACAGACGGGCTTCCGCGGCAGCCGAACAGCCAGGTGGCGCTCGTCCCACCGGGTGTGCCACGCGGTGCGGTGGTACCGCCCCGGTCCCGGGGCAACATCCCAGTGACCGGAGCATCGCCATGTGTGCCTGAAGAATCGAGGTCTCGACATGAAGCTTCTCGAGCGGCACCGGACGCCTCACCATCCGCCACCTGTCACGGCGGCCCGGCCTGCCACCCCGGCCCGACCCCCCACCCCGGCCCCGGCCGCTTTCCCGGCTCGGCCGGCGACCCCGGCCGCAACCCTCGGGGCCCGCCGCGTCTCGCGGCCCGCGGCCGTGTCCGCCGCCGACCTCGGGCTGCTGCTCCTGCGGTTGACCTTCGGCCTGCTGCTTGCCGGGCACGGCGCACAGAAGCTCTTCGGCCTGTTCGGCGGCGAGGGGCTCAGCGCGACCGGCAGAGGGTTCGCCCAGCTCGGCTACCACCCCGGCACGTTCTTCGCCGGAATGGCCGGTGCGGGCGAGCTCCTCGGTGGTCTCGGCCTGGCCGCGGGCCTGCTGACCCCGTTGGCGGCGGCGGCCGTGATCGGTGTGATGATCAATGCGATGATCGTGACCGTGCCGCACGGGCTGTGGGAAACCAGCGGCGGCATGGAGTATCCGCTGTGCATCGCGGTGGTCGCGACCGCGGTGGCGGCGATCGGCGCGGGGCGGCTTGCGCTCGACCGCTTCTTCCGTCGGCGCGACGGTGGGCTGCCCGAGATGGCGTTCGCTGTCGGCCTCGGAGGCCTCGGCGCCGCCATCGTCCTGGCGGTCAGCTGACGCCGCGCCGCCTCTTCGCGCCGGTGTGGCCAGCGGTCGGACGACGGCGAGTCGGCTTGCTCCGCCTCCTCGGCCGCGCCACCGCGTCCGGCCTCAGACGCCCAGGAAGTCGAAGACGGCGCTCATCGCTCGGGGGTGGGCCTGCACGGAGTAGTGGTCGGCGCCGTCGATGGTCCGTCCGGTGGCCTTCGGGAACAGGGCGGCGAACTCGTCGGGGGAGCCGGCGGTGTCCCGCTCGCCGATGACGACCAGCACCTCGCAGGCGACCGTGGCCAGGCCGGCGGCGGTCAGCGGGGCAGTCGGCCGGCGGGCGAACGCGAGCACGGCGTCGATGTCGTTGCCGGCGCGGCGGGCGAGCCCCTTGATCACCCGGGCCAGGACGTCGGTGCCGTCCGAGGCGTCCGGGGTGAAGGCACGGCCCTGCTCGGGACGGAACTCCAGCATGCGCGGGCCGAGCCCGATCAGGGCGAGCCGGTTGAAGGACGCGAGCCCGCGCACCGCCGACTCCAGCAGCAGGTGCGCACCGGCGGAGAAGCCGACCGCGTCGACGGGGCCGCGCCCGGCGAAGGCCTCGGCGATCTCGGCGGCGGCGTCCGCGTAGGACTCCGGGTCGGTGTCCCGGCGGGAGGTGCCGTGCCCCGGGAGGTCGACGAGGAGGACCTCGCGGCCGGCCTCCTGCAGCATGTCGATCCAGCCGGCGCCGCGCCAGCCGTGCTCGCTCGACGAGCCGAGGCCGTGGACCAGGACGACCGGTGGGTTGTCAGACATGCTTCGCACCGTATGCCGATGCTGCTGGCAGGCGCTCCCGATCCATCCCGATCGGCACAGGTGCACCCGCACGGCCACCCATCGAGGATCTCGCACCGCCGCGCAGCGGCTTAAAAGGGATAAAAAGGGCGCAGGGCCGCTTGGTGGCCCGCAAGAGTGAACGATTCTGGTCGTCGCAACGACCAGAATCGTTCACTCTTGCGACTCGTCAAACCGGGCTACCGAGCCGCCGGGCTACCGAGCCGCCGGGCCGCCGAGCCGCCGGGCGCTCGGAGGTCCGGCGGCGTTCGTGGAGTGCGCCGGAGGCAACATCAACCCCGGCGACGTCCCGACGGACTGCTGAGGTTCACTGCTGGTCAGCTAGAACTTATAAGTTCATACTGTCTATATGGCTGACGGCGACAGATCGGGTTCCGGTGCGGACGCTGCCGCGGCCGAGGTGCTCCAGACCGCCTCCGAGCTCCGGCTGAGCCTCAGCCTGCTGGTGCGCAGGCTGCGGATCACGCGGCCACCCGGCGAGCTGACGGCGGGGGAGACGGCGGCTCTCGTCCGGCTGGAGCGTGGCGGGCCGGCGACGGCCGCGGCACTCGCGAAGCAGGAGGCGATCAGCCCACAGTCGATGGGAGCGATCCTGAGCGGTCTGGAGGTGCGCGGCCTCATCGAGCGGCGGCCCGATCCGGGTGACGGGCGGCGGGTCATCCTGTCGCTGGCGGATGCCGGTCGCGACGCGCTGCTGGAGCGGCGCAATGCTCGCATCGAGCAGCTCGCGCGGGCGCTCACCGACGGTTTCAGTGACGCCGAGCTGGCCTGCCTGAAAGCCGCGGCGCCCCTGCTGGAGCGACTGGCTCACGCCCTGTGAGGGCGATGGCGGCCGCCAGTGCTCCGGTCGACTCCCGGTACAAGTGGGTCGTCCTGGCGAACACCACCGCGGCGGTGTTCATGGCCGCGCTGGACGGGTCGATCATCCTCATCGCGCTGCCGCCGATCTTCCTGGGTATCGACCTGGACCCGCTCGCCCCGGGCAACGTCAGCTACCTGCTCTGGATGATCATGGGCTACCGGCTGGTGCAGGCGGTGCTCGTGGTGCCGCTGGGCCGGCTCGGCGACATGTTCGGCCGGGTCAGGATCTACAACGCCGGCTTCGTGGTCTTCACCGTCGCCTCCATCCTGCTGTCCTTCGACCCGCTGCGCGGGGGGTCGGCGGCGATGTGGCTGATCGGCTGGCGGGTGCTGCAGGCGGTCGGCGGCTCCATGCTGGCGGCGAACTCGGCGGCGATCCTCACCGACGTCTTCCCCGCCGACCAGCGCGGCCTCGCGCTCGGCATCAACCAGGTCGCGGCGATCGCCGGGCAGTTCATCGGCCTGGTCGCCGGCGGCGTCCTCGCCGTCTGGGACTGGCGGGCCGTCTTCTGGGTGAACGTTCCCGTCGGGGTCTTCGGCACCATCTGGGCCTACCTCAAGCTGCGGGAGCCGGCCCGCCGGGAACAGCCGGAGCGGGCGCCGTTCGACTGGTGGGGCAACATCACCTTCGCCGTCGGCCTCGGCGCGATCCTGGTCGCCGTGACCGAGGGGCTGCAGCCCTACCGCGGGCACACCATGGGCTGGACGAAACCCACGGTGCTCGCGATGCTGATCGGCGGCACCGCGCTGCTCGTCGCGTTCGTCGTGATCGAGAGACGGTTCACCGCGCCGATGTTCGAGCTCGCGCTGTTCCGGCTGCGGGCGTTCACCGCGGGCAACATCGCCGGGCTCGCGGTGTCGATCGCCCGCGGCGGCCTGCAGTTCGTCCTGATCATCTGGCTGCAGGGCATCTGGCTGCCGCTGCACGGCTACGACTTCGAGGACACGCCGTTGTGGGCCGGCATCTACCTGCTCCCGCTGACAGCGGGAATCCTCGTCGCCGGCCCGCTGTCGGGCTTCCTGTCCGACCGTTTCGGGGCCCGGGGGCTGTCGACGTCCGGTGCGCTGGTGACCGTCGGCGGCTACGTCGGCCTGATGCTGCTGCCGGTCGACTTCACCTACTGGACGTTCGCCCTGCTGATCGCCACCATCGGCGTCGGTTCGGGGATGTTCGCCGCGCCGAACTCGGCGTCCATCATGAGCAGCGTCCCGGCAGCCGTGCGGGGCGTCGGCTCGGGCATGCGCACGACGTTCCAGAACGCCGGCGGCGCGCTGTCGATCGGTGTCTTCTTCTCCCTGATGATCGCCGGGCTCGCGGGCAGCCTGCCCGGTGCCTTCTCCTCGGGGCTGAGCGCCGAGGGGGTGCCCGCGGACGTCGCGCAGCAGGTCGGTGCGCTGCCGCCGGTCGCGTCGCTGTTCGCCGCCGTGCTCGGTCTGAATCCGGTGGAGCATCTGCTGGCCGGAACCGGCTCGCTGGACCTGCTCGCTCCCGAGCACCAGGCGACGATCACCGGGCGGGAGTTCTTCCCGCACCTGATCTCCGCCCCGTTCCAGGACGGCCTGGTGGTCGTGTTCGGCGTGTCCGCGGCGCTCGGGCTGATCGCCGCGGTGGCGTCGGTGCTGCGCGGCGCCCATCAGCCCCAGCCGGGCGCCCACCAGCCCCAGCGCGGCGCCCATCAGCCCCAGCCCGGCGCGCTCGCCACCGCGGGCCCGCAACCGGTCGGCCCGCCGCGGGTCGGTGGGACCGCGGCTCAGGTCGAGTCGCCGGTGCCCGGCCCCAGCCCAGCGGTTGAGGACGACCTTCCGCTGGTGCCGAGACCGGCACCGGACGACGACTGAGCCGCTCTGAAGGGTCAGGGCTGGTTGATCAGATAGGCCACGTCGTTGTCGATCATCTGCTGCACCTGCTCCGGGCGGATCTCGTGGCCGGTGAACCGTTCCACGACGACGAGCCCCTTGGCGACCCGGTCGGTCGCTCCGGTCAGGTCGAGGTCGCGCAGGAGCGGGAGGACGACGTCGGGAACGGCGTCCGGGCCGGGCTCGAACGCGGCCAGCACCTCGCCGCCCTGAGCCAGTGACAGCCGGGTTAGCGCGTTGATGTTCCAGAACATGCTCGCGGCCAGGCCCTGGCGGGACACCGAGGACAGCACCGCGTGCCGCGAGCCCTGCAGGCCGTTCGCCTCCACGGCGAGCACCGCGCGCTCGGCGCCCGCGAGCGGAAGGACCAGCAGGTACGGGTCGGTGCGCCCCTCGGCGCGCAGCCGCGCCAGCGAGCACGGGGCGTCGGGGTCGGCGTCGAAGTAGCGCACGACATCCTGCGGCGTCGCTCCGACGACCACGGTGAACGTGGCGGCCTCGCGGAACTCGCTGCGCCGGCGTACCCACCGGTACCGGGTCTCCGGCTGGGAGGTGACCGGCGGGAGCTCCTCGCCCCGCAGCCGGTGGCCCAACTGGTCACCGCGCTGGTGGACGACCTCCGGCGCGGCGGGTGCGCCCCACAGCGCCAGCTCGTACGTCTCGTCCTCGCCGGCACCGTCCCGGCCGCGGGCACAGACGCGCAGGCGGTAGTCCCCGGGCCAGGGCGGTGTCTGGTGGAACAGGGAACGCGCGTCCGGCGGTGCCGCCGCCCGGCTGGTCACGGCCCCCACCACCGACGCGGCGCCGGCGCCGGCCGTCCAGCTGACCTCGACGATCTCGTCCCACGCGGCGGCCTCGGCGGGCGTGGGCGTCCCGGGCGGCGCGGCCAGCACCCGCAGGGACACGTTCACCCGGCCCGTGCCCACACCGGTGCGCACGCGGGCCCCTCCGGCGACGACGTCCACGAGCCCGTTGCGGTGGAAGTCCGGCGCCGGCCGCGCGCGGCCCGCGTCCTCCACGGCGGCCTTGGCCGCGGGCTCGGCTGCGGGCTCGACGATGTCCTCGACGAGGCCGAAGGTGTGGCCCTCGACGTGCACGCAGCCGATCACCTGGCGGGGCAGCCGGTAGTCCGCGCGCCTGCGCATGAGCAGCGCCGCCGGGTAGGCGTCCGGCATGGGACGTCCCCGCAGCACCAGCACGGCGCAGCCGACCGCGGTGCCGACGACGACCGGGGCCTCGGCACCCAGCGACGGCGGGGCCAGCTCGCGCAGGACGGCGGTGGCGACGGCCACCGCGAGCGCGAGGTGGGCGGCACCGTGGCGGGCGGCGAGGGTCGCCTCGTCGGCGGGCCCGTCGGCCGCCTCGTCGCCGGCCAGCCCGACCTCCTCGTCGTCGTCGCGGGCGCTGTCGCGGGCGACGCCGAACCGGTCGCCCGCGCAGCCCGCGGTGTCGTCGACGTCGAACACGCGGTCGTCCACGACCAGCAGTGGGGCGATCTCCGGATGGTCGAGCAGGCGGTGCAGGTAGGAATGGATGAGCGCACAGGCACCGGGGCTGATCCGGTCGAGCTGCGCGACGGCGGTGACCGCCTCGGGCTCGTCCGCGGGAGTCAGTGCCCGGGTGGCCGCCGCGGTTGCGGGCCGTGGTGGGGCACCCGCCAGCGCCGCGGTCAGGCCGCGCGGGGCGTGCAGCGGAATCTCGTCGACCACCAGCTCAAGGGCACCGAGCAGGCGTTCGGGCAGGCGTGGTCCGACCGAGCGCAGCGCGGTGAGAACCGGGGCTCCGGGGCGGTCCGTGGGCCGCTCCGCCGCGCCGATCCGACCGAGCTCGGCCGCGGGCGTGGGCGGAATCCGTGCCACCAGCTGGGGAAAAACCTCCGCGATGACGTTCGCGAGCGGATCCAGGAGGTCCGCCGGGAGCTCGACGGTGGGCTCGGGCAGGGAAATCTGACGGCTTTCCAGGTCCGGTCGAAACACTCACGAAACTTTACTGGCGACCGTCTCATTTCGGCGCGATCCGTACTTCCTGAGCGTGACGATCCGGCAACACACATTCGTGCCGATGTTGGTGCGTTTGCGGTGCGCGCACGAATTCTGACGCAGGCGGTCGCGGCCGGGCCCGCGGCGCTGGGCCGGTCGCCGCCGGCGGGCCGGCCGGCGGCCGGTTGATGTGGGCGCCTGTCCTGGCCCGGTGCCGGCGCCGGGCCGGTCCGGTGCCCGCCCTGGGCTGGTCGACCGCCCGGTCCGGCACCGGTCTTTCCGGCCGTCGCGCCGGACCGGAGGTCGGCGATCTGGCCCGCTGTGCCCGTCTCCGCGTGGTGTCCCGGTGCCGGGTTGGTCCTCCGGACGTTTCTCCGCCGACTCGGGCCCGCGACACCATCGGGTGACCGCCGCCGGCGCTGTGCGGGCCGAATCCTGGAACGCCCGTTCTCAGGACTCCGGGGCGAGCCGCAGCAGGGCGTCGGCGGCCAGCTCGTAGCCGAGCGGGCCGAGCCCGGCGATGACCCCCGCGGCCAGCGGGGAGATCACTGATTCGTGGCGGAACGCCTCCCGTGCCCACACGTTCGACAGGTGGACCTCGATCCACGGCCGCGGGTAGCTGGCGAGTGCGTCCCGCAGGCTCCAGCCGGCGACCATCAGCGCACCTGGGTTCACGATCGCGCCGACCGAGTCGTAGTTGTCCTGGATGGCGTGGATCAGCTCGCCCTCGGACTCGCGCTGGATCGAGACGACCTTCCAACCCCGGTCGGCCACCCGAGCGGTGACGGCGGCCTCGATGTCGGCCAGGGTGGCCGTCCCGTAGATCTCGGGCTGGCGCCGGCCTAGAATCCCCAGGTTCGGGCCGTTCAGGAGAAGAAGACTGCTCACGATGACCTCTACAGGTGTGTGGCACGTGGTCCGGGCACGGTGTTTATAACAGGACGCGCTTCCGCCGGTTCCGGACCTGAGCCTGGGCGATACCGCTTCTACTCCGTTCTGACCACCTCCGCAAGCTCCTTGGTGTTGGCGGCCGGCCGTGTCGACATCGCGACAGCGCCAGTGGTCGGCTTTCGCGGCAACATTCCTGTTGCCCGGTAGTTCGGACTGGTTGTCTGACGTTCCGGAAGAATTGCCCTGTATCGTGCCGCCCTGATTGCGGGCGTCGACGTGGCAGGCAGGGCGGCTGACAGCACCGCCGACCGGTATCCATCCGTACACATCAACAAGAGGTGGCTCGATGAGCGACAGCCCACGGACGGCTCCTGACTTCCCGGTCTGGCCGCAGTTCGATGACGCGGAGCGTGCTGGGCTGGTCCGTGCGCTGGATCAGGGTCAGTGGTGGCGGATGGGTGGTGGTGAGGTCGACGCGTTCGAGCGGGAGTTCGCCGAGTACCACGGTGCGCCGTACGCGTTGGCGGTCACGAACGGCACGCATGCTCTGGAGCTGGCGTTGCAGGTGCTCGGGGTCGGTCCGGGTACCGAGGTGATCGTGCCTGGTTTCACGTTCATCTCGTCGTCGCAGGCGGCGCAGCGCCTGGGTGCGGTGGCGGTGCCCGTCGACGTCGATCCCGACACGTACTGCCTGGACCCGGCCGCGGTGGAGGCCGCGATCACTCCTCGCACCGCGGCGATCATGCCGGTGCATATGGCTGGTCATTTCTGTGACATGGACGCGCTCGGCAAGATCTCCGCGAACACCGGTGTGCCGCTGATCCAGGACGCAGCCCATGCGCACGGGGCTACCTGGCAGGGCCGCCGGGTCGGTGAGCACGGAGGCATCGCGGCGTTCAGCTTCCAGAACGGCAAGCTGATGACCGCCGGTGAGGGCGGCGCGGTGACGTTCTGCGACCCGGACCAGTTCGAGCAGGCGTTCCTGCGTCACAGCTGCGGCCGGCCGCGGACCGACCGTCGGTACCTGCACCAGACGTCGGGGTCGAACTTCCGGATGAACGAGTTCTCCGCGTCGGTGCTGCGGGCCCAGCTCGCCCGGCTCGGGGGGCAGATCGACCTCCGGGAGCAGCGGTGGCCGCTTCTCGCCGGTCTGCTCGGGCAGATCCCCGGGGTCGTCCCGCAGGGCCGGGACCCGCGTTGCGACCGCAATCCGCACTACATGGCGATGTTCCGGCTGCCCGGGTTCGACGAGGATCGGCGTAACGCGCTGGTGGATGACCTGGTGGAGCGTGGGCTGCCCGCGTTCGCGGCGTTCCGTGCGATCTACCGGTCTGCCGGTTTCTGGGAGACCGGGGCGCCGCAGGAGACCGTCGATCAGATCGCCGGGCGGTGCCCGAACGTGGAGGCGATCGGCGCGGACGGTATCTGGCTGCACCATCGCACGCTGCTCGGGACCGAGGAGCAGATGCACGCGATCGCGGAGATCCTGGCGCAGGCCCTGGCCGCCGCGTGAGCCCGACGTCCCCCGAACCGGAACGTGAACGTGAGACTGGGGTTGGGCGTATCCGGGTGGCGGTGGTCGGGCTGGGTTGGGCGGGCCGGTCGATCTGGCTGCCCCGGCTGCGGGAGCATCCGGGGTACGAGGTGGCCGCGCTGGTCGATCCCGACCCGGCCATCCGCGCCGAACTCGACAGCACCGGGCCGGTCGCCGTGTTCGCTCATCCCGACCAGCTGAGCCGGCACGACGTCGATCTCGCCGTCGTCGCGGTGCCCAACCATCTGCACTGCCCGATCGCCGCGGGGCTGCTGCAGGCCGGGATCCCCGTGTTCGTGGAGAAGCCGGTCTGCCTGAGCACCGCCGAGGCGGACCGGCTCGCCGCGGCGGAACGGGCCGGTGGTGCGGTGCTGCTCGCCGGGAGCGCGGCCTGCCTGCGGGCCGACCTGCGGGCGCTCTACGCGCTGGCCGGGCAGCTCGGGACCCTCCGCCATGTGGATGTGTCCTGGGTGCGTGCGCACGGGGTTCCTGATGCGGGGGGCTGGTTCACCCGGCGTGACCTGGCCGGTGGCGGGGCGCTGGTCGACCTGGGCTGGCATCTGCTGGACGCGGTCGTGCCCCTGGCCGGGCCGGGAGGGTTCGTCGAGGCGGTGGGAACGATCTCCGGTGACTTCGTCGCGGACGCCGCCTGGGGCGCCGTGTGGCGTCAGCCCGCCGGCGCGGCCACCCGCTCGGGTGGTGATGTCGAGGACACCGCCCGGGCGTTCCTCGTCAGTGCCGGTGGGGTGTCGGTGAGCCTGCGGGCGAGCTGGGCGTCGCATGAACCCCTCGACGCCACGGTGATCCGGGTCGAGGGCAGCGCCGGCTCCGCCGAGCTGCACTGCACGTTCGGGTTCAGCCCGAACCGCCGCCCCGCGTCGTCGCTGTCCTGGACCCGGGCCGGCACCACGACCCCGGTGGACGTCGCGACCGAACCGGTCGGGACCGAGTACCGCCGCCAGCTCGACGAGCTCCCCGGGCTGCTACGCGACCCGGACCGGCACGGACTCGCGCTGGCGCAGGCCCGGTCGACGATCGCCGCCATCGAACGGATCTATGACTCGGCGCGGAGCCGGCAGCCCGCGAACGCGCACCCGGCGCAGTTCGCCGTCGCGCCCTGACCGGGACGACTGGCGTAATCCGTCCTGACCAAGCCCGGAGAGAGCACCTGATGGACATCCAAGCTGTCGTGTTCGACCTCGACGGCGTGATCGTCGACAGCCACGCCGTCATGCGGCAGGCCTTCACCCTCGCCTACGCCGAGGTCGTCGGCCCGGGCCCGGCCCCGTTCGAGGAGTACAACCGGCACCTCGGCCGCTACTTCCCCGACATCATGAAGATCATGGGGCTGCCCCTGGAGATGGAAGGCCCCTTCGTCCGGGAAAGCTACCGGCTCTCGTCCCAGGTCGTGCTCTTCGACGGCGTCCGTGAACTGCTCACCGGCCTGCTCGACCGCGGGACACGCCTCGCCGTCGCGACCGGCAAGGCCGGCCCACGGGCCCGTGACCTGCTCGCCCAGCTCGGCATCCTCGACTGCTTCGTACGGGTCATCGGTTCCGACGAGGTCGCCCACCCCAAACCGGCACCCGACATCGTCCAGCTCGCCCTCGACACCCTGAACGTCGCACCGACGCAGGCCGTGATGGTCGGCGACGCCGTCACCGACATCCGCAGCGCCCGAGCGGCCGGGGTCCGTGCCATCGCCGCGATGTGGGGAGAGACCGACCAGGACGAACTGCTGGCAGCAGCCCCGGACTGGGTGACCCACACCCCGGCGCAACTACTCGGCCTGCTCACAGCGCGGCCCTACCAGCCCGTCTGAGGCCCAGTCCCCGCCCGCACTCCGCGGCCCGACCTGTCAGCCGGACGTCGCGTCCAGGGTGCGGGCCAGCAGCAACGCGCCCGCCAGCGACGACAGGCCGCCCAGCTGGGCGGCCTGGACCGGTACCGGGGGGTGACCGGGCCGGGACAGGGCCTGGGTCCGCGCGGCGACCTCGTCGACGAATCCCGCCAGCCCGTCGGCGAAGCCGCCGCCGATGACCGCGAGGTCGGGCCGCACCAGCTCGGTCAGACCGGCCACCGCGGCTGCCAGCGCCGCCGCGGTCATCCCGACCGCGGTACGGGCCCAGTCCGAACCCGCTCCCCAGGCCTCCCGCAGCTCCGGATAGTCCACCTCGGCGTCTGCGGTGCTGGCGTCTGCGGTCTCGGAGGCTGCGGTGCCGGTGCCGGTGCCGGTTTCGGCGCCGTCGGTCGGGCGCCGGTTGCCCGCGCGCAGGTCACCGGCACGGCGCAGCGTGGCGGGTCCGGAGGCGATGGCCTGCAGGCAGCCGCGACGTCCGCATCGGCACAGCGGTCCGTCCAGGGCGATGATCAGATGCCCGATCTCGCAGGAGCCCCGGGCCGGCCCGGGGCACAGGCGCCCGTCCAGCACGAGACCGCCGCCGATGCCCGTGCCGACCCCGAGGTAGACCAGGTTCGCCGCGCCCGCGTGCTCCGCCTCGGCCAGCGCGGCGAGATCGCCGTCGTCGGCGAGGGCCACCGCCGCGCCGGGAACGAGGTTCCGCAGCGCCGGCCCGAGGTCCAGGCCGGTCCAGGACGGCCGGCTCGGCCAGGCCGTGACCCGTCCCTCATGATCGACTGTTGCCGGCATTGCCACGCCGATCGCGCCGACCGGCTCGCCCCATCCGGAGCACAGCCCGGTGACCGCCTCGCCCAGGGCGCGCAGGTCCGCTTCGGCGGTGGCCCCGGCCGCCCAGCGCAACATCGTCTCGCGCGGTGGCTGGCCGGCGACCTCGAGCCGCAGAGCCACCTTGGTGCCACCGACGTCGATGCCAAGCCGGCCGGTCACCGGGCACCGGGCAGGTCGAAGAAGGCCCGGTAGAGGTCGACCTGCTCCGCCAGCATGTGGATGCCCGGATGGGTCGGCAGGCCGCGTTCGTCCGCCGCCTGCAGCAGCCGGGTCCGGGCCGGCTTCATGATGATGTCCGCCACGACACAGGCCGCTGGCAGCGTCGTCGGGTCGAACGGCAGCGGGTCCTGCGGGCGCAGGCCCAGCGGTGTGGCGTTCACGATCAGATCGATCACGCTCGCGGTGCCCGGCGCGCCCGGCCCTTCGGGTGGTGCCGCGGTGACCTGACCGGGCCAGTGCGGCTCGAGCCGGCCCAGCAGCTCGGCGAGCCGGGCCCGGTCGGGGTCGACGACGGCCAGGCCGGCGCAGCCGGCTTCGAGCAGCGCGACGGCGATGGCGCTGCCGGCCCCGCCCGCACCGATCAGGCGCACGTTCGCGCCCGCGACGCGGTGCCCCGCCCGCCGAAGGCCCCGGACGAATCYGGAGCCGTCGAAGTTGTCGGCGAGCCACCGCCCGTCGGGCTCGCGCCGCAGCACGTTGGCGCTGCCGCTGATCGCGGCCGCGGGGGAGCGCAGGTCCGCCAGCGCCGCCGCGGCCACCTTGTGCGGAATCGTGATCAGGATGCCGTCCAGGTTGGCCATCGCACGCAGCCCGGCCAGCACGGCGGGAAAGTCCTCCGGTCGGGCGTGCACCGGGACGAGGACGGCGTCCAGGCCCACCTCGGCGAAGACGGGGTTCATCAGCATCGGTGCCTGGACCTGGACGACCGGGTCACCGACGACGACGAACAGCCGGGTCGCCCCGGTGATCGTCCGCGGGAGCCGGTCGGCCGCAGGTGCGTGGGCGGGCTGGGCCACGGGGGTGGTCTGGGTCGTCACACCGTGCATCGTTCGCTCTCCCCGTCGCGGGCCCTGTCCCTGGCCCCGTGATGGTCCCGGTCCTCGTCGCGGTCCATCGCCTCCAGGGTGCTGACCACCACGTCCGGCGGGACGTCGGGAACCAGCCGGGGCCCCTCCGGCGAGTCCAGGACGAAGGTCAGGCCCGTGTTGGTCGACTTCTTGTCGCGCCGCATGGCCGTGACGAGATCGGCGATGTCCACATCCGCTGGCAGCGCGGTCGGGAGCCCGTAGTGCGCGACCACGTCCAGGTGTTCGGCGGCGCGCGCCTCGTCGATCAGGCCGAGTGCGGCGGCCAGCCGGCCGGCGAAGACCGTCCCGACGGCGACGCCCTCGCCGTGCCGCATCTCGAAGCCGGTGACGATCTCCAGCGCGTGTCCGAGCGTGTGCCCGTAGTTGAGGATGTGGCGCAGCCCGCCGTCGCGTTCGTCGCGGGCGACGATCGAGGCCTTGAGCGCGACGCTGCGGGCGATCTGCTCCGCGACCGGGAGTCCGCGCAGGTCACCCGCGCCGATGAAGTGGGCCCGCGCGATCTCGCCGTAGCCGTTGGTCCATTCCCGGGCGGGCAGCGTGCGCAGGTGGTCGGTGTCGCACAGCACCGCGCTCGGCTGCCAGTAGGCACCCACCAGGTTCTTGCCGGCGGGCAGGTTCACCGCCGTCTTGCCGCCGACACTCGCGTCGACCTGCGCCAGCAAGGACGTCGGCAGGTGGATAACCGCGATTCCGCGGTGGTAAAGAGCAGCCGCGAGGCCCACGACATCGGTGGTCGTGCCGCCGCCGCAGGAGACCACAGCATCTGAGCGGGTAAGACCGAAGGAAGCGAATCCTTCGCAGAGTTCCTGGACATTGGCGAGGGTCTTTCCGTGTTCGCCGTCCCGTGCGGTGATCCGCAATGCCGGTACCCCGGGATCGGGAACCGCGTCAAGGTCGGGACGGGCCGAAACGACCGCGACCCGCGCCGCTCCGATCCGACCCACGACGTCCGGCAGAAGCCGCCGGACACCGGGGCCGATCTCGACCGGATATCCGCGCTCACCCAGGTCGACCCAGACCCGGTGGGTCATGGGCGGTTCCGTCATGGTCGTCCTCCCGATGCTCGATCGTCCAGATGCGGACTGTCCTGGATCTGACAGGCCCCGGCTGGCCACCGCGAATATTCACGAAAGGGCCGGACAGGTGCGTCGATGGTGGCACCAGTGGGTGGGCGTGGATGTATCCGGGTCGTACGATCGGCGATGCTTCGAATGGCCGTGAACAGAGCAGATGGGCGGGGAAGCTGAGAAATGGTGGGCACACAGCCCTTGGTCATCCCGGCAGCCGGTCTCGAGGCGCCCTACCCGTCGATCGTGGCTCGATTCTCGCGAATCGTCGCGGCCCGTACGGACGTGCTTGCGATATGTGATGACGCGACCGCGTTGACCTATGCCGACCTGGACTGGCGCTCGTCCGCGCTGGCCCGGCTGCTGGTCGGCTCCGGTGGCCGCATGGAAGGCGTCAAAGGCGTCAAAGGCGTCAACGGCGTGGATGGCGTGGATGGCGTCGCGAGCCCGGTCGGCATCCTGCTGGAGCAGGGTGTTCCCGCGACGGTCGCGATGCTCGGCGTGCTGAAGGCCGGCCGGCCGTTCGTCCCGCTGGACCCGGTGCTGCCGCCGGCCCGGCTCGGGCAGATCCTCGAGCTCGCCGGCGTCACCACCTGCCTGACCGACACCCGGCACCAGGGTCTTCTCGCCGCGGCCGGACCGGTCCAGGCCGTGCTCCTCGACCCCGCCGGAGCCGTCTGCGAGCAGGGAGCTGCGTCCGGCCCGGTTCCCGCCGCGGGCGACTCGGCGGCGGATTCGGGGGCGGTGTCGGAGGATCCGCTGCCGGGGTGGTTCGCACTGCCCGCGGATCCGGCCTTCGTCGTCTTCAGCTCCGGGTCCACCGGTGTCCCCAAAGGGGTCGTCTGGCGGAACCAGACGGTGCTGCACGAGCTGCGCGCCGGGATCGACGTGGTCGGCATGAACGCCACGGACCAGGTCGCGCTGGTCCTGCCGGTCGCGTTCGCGGCCGGCATCACCGTCATGTTCTGGGGGCTGCTGGTCGGCGCCACCCTGCACGCGCTCGACCCGCGCACCCGGGGGATCGCGGCGCTGCCCGGATGGCTGCTCGACCGCGGAATCTCCACCCTGCATCTCACCCCGTCACTCATCCGGGCCCTGACCGGCGCCGCGGAGCCCGGGTGTGTCCTGGGCAGCCTGCGCGCGGTGACCAGCTCCGGCGAGGCCGTCTACGGCCGCGAGGTGGCCGCGCTGCGCGCGCATCTGCCCGCAACGTGCACGTTCTACAACTGGTCCGGCTCGACGGAGACCGCGTCCCTGGCGTTCTTTCCGGTGCGGTCCGATGACGAGATTCCCACCGGGCCGCTGCCGGCGGGATGGGCCGTCGACGGCAAGGACATCGACATCGTCGACGAGGCCGGTGAATCGCTGCCCGACGGCGCCAGCGGGCAGATGTCGGTCACCTCCCGCTACCTTTCCGGCGGCTACTGGAACGCGGCCGGGATGACCGCCGACCGTTTCCGTCCCGCCCGCGGCGATCTCGATTCCGGCGCGGCCGGGCCGATGGTCACCTACCGGGCCGGTGATCTCGCGCGGCGACGTCCCGACGGGTGCATCGAGCTGCTGGGCCGCGCCGACACCGCGGTGAAGATCCGCGGCTACCTGGTCGAGCCGGCCGAGATCGAAGCCGCGCTGCTGACCTCGCCGGACATCGTGGAGGCCGTGGTCGTGGCCCGGCGCCCGGCGGACCAGCCCCCGCGGCTGGTCGCCTACGTGGTGTGCGCCGGCACGGTCAAGGCAGCCGCGGTCATGGTCCGCGGCCTGCTGCGGGAGAAGCTGCCCGCCTACATGGTGCCCGCCTCGGTGGTGCTGCTCAACGAGCTGCCCCGCAACGAGCGAGGCAAGATCGACCGGACGTCGCTGCCCGAGCCGCCACCGCGGGCGCCGGGCCGCGCGCCGACCGACCGCAGCCATTGGGAGATCGCCGTGCGCGACCTGTTCGCGCAGACCCTCAAGGTTGACGATGTCGGTCTCGACGACGACTTCGTCGAGCTCGGCGGTGACTCGCTGCTGGCCCAACAGCTGCTGAGCGACATCTCGGCCCGGCTGGGAGTGCGCCTGCCGACCTCCACCCTGGCGCAGGCACCCACCGTCGAGGCCCTGGCCGCGCGGGTCGCGGCGGCCCACCGGGCGCTGCCCACCCATCCGACCTGCGTCCCGCTGAGCACCGAGGGGTCCGGGCCGCCGTTGTTCTGCGTCGCGGGTGCCGGAGGCCTCGCCATCAACTTCGTCGCGCTCGCCCGCCGTCTCGGCGCCGGCCGCCGCGTCTACGGCTTTCAGGCCCAGGGCCTGGAGAACCGGGCGTTCCCCGACTGGAGCGTCGAGCGTCATGCCCGCCGCCACCTCGAGGTGCTCCGGCTGGTCCAGCCCGACGGGCCCTACCACCTCGTCGGATTCTCCTTCGGTGGCCTCGTCGCGCTGGAGATGGCCCACCTGCTCACCGACGCCGGGGCCGAGGTCGCCCTGCTGGCGCTGCTCGACAGCCGGCTGCCCCCGGCAGCACGCGGGGCCGGCGCCGATGCGGCCGCCGCAGCCGACGCGAACGCGCCCGCGGCCGGTGCCCGCTCCGGTGCCCGCTCCCCAGGGGGCGCTGCGGTCGGCACCGTGCCCGGCACCCGCAGTCCCGATCGCTCCCCGGCGCCGTGGAAGCGGCTGCTGCCCAGCGTGTCGAAGGTCCGCAAGGCAGCCCGTCTGCCGCTCACCGGTCTCGTCCGCTTCTCCGGCCTCTCCCAGTTCGACGCGTTCTTCGACCATGCCCGGGTCGTCAGCCGTTCCTACCAGGTGCGCCCTTACGCCGGCCGCACCCTGCTCTACCTCGCCGAGGACAACAACGACACGGCACGGGACGGATGGAGCCGCCACCTGACCGGTGACACCACCGTCGTCACGGTCCCCGGCGAGCACCACACGATGCTCAACGAGCCACACGCCGCGGCCCTCGCCGCGGACCTGCACGCCCGCCTCACGCCGATGCCGACCTGACCTGACCTGATCACCACCTCTGCCCGGGCTGGGTGGGGGAGCCCGTGGACCGGGCGGGGGAGGCGGCGATGGGACGGCGTGGGCGGCATAGTGTCTGGCGTCGTGGTGTCTGGCGTCGTGCTTCCTTCGCAACGGTCCGTTCCGCCCACCCGGGTGACCAGGCTGCACGCCCAGGTGGTCGCTCGGCTGACCGGCACCGGGGAAGCCGCGCGGAGCCTGGCGTTCTTCGCCGACCAGGGCCGGGTCGTCACCGCCCTGGTCGGTCTGTCGGTCATCGGCTCGGTGGCGGTCGCGGCGGGCCCGTTCCTGCTGCGCCACCTGATCGACCGGTCCCTGCCCACCGGCCGGATCGAGGACCTGGTCGCCCCGGTGCTGCTGCTGTGCGCGCTGCTGGTGTTCGAGTCGGCGGTACTGGCGACCCGGATGGCGCTGATCGCCAGGCTCGGCGCGGTGATCACGGTGCGGATGCGGCAGGCCGTCAACGCACGCCTGCAGCACCTGCCGTTCGGCTTCTTCCCGCGCAGCCAGCAGGGCGAGGTCATGACGGTGATGTCCACCGATGTGGTCTCCGCGCAGTACGCGATCTCGGCGATCGTGCAGGCGGTCGTCTGCCGGGTGGCGGACATCGCCGTCGGACTGACCGTCGTGTTCGTGCTCGACTGGCGTCTCAGCCTCGCGGTGATGGTGTTCGCCCCGGCCACCTTGCTGATCATGAAGGCGGGCCGGCGGCGTCTCGCGGTGCTGTCCCAGCGCCAGCGTGAGCTCGACGGCCAGCTGATGGCCCAGGTGGCGGACACCTCGTCCGTATCGGGTGCCCTGCACGTCCGGCTGTTCGACCGGGCCGACTACGAGTGCGCCCGGTTCGAGGAGGCTGGCGAGGCACTGCTGGCAGCGGCCCGGGAGCAGGCCCGGCTGACCTCCCGGGTACGGCTCGTGGTCAACCTCGGCATCGTCGTGACGATGATCGTCGTCGTTGCGCTGGGTGCCTGGCTGGTGTCGACCGGACGCACCACGCTCGGCACCGTCGCGGCGCTCGGCGGTGCCCTGCTGGTCTCCTTCGGGCCGCTGGCGTCGGCGGTCGAGCTGAAGTCGGAGCTGTCGTCGGCCGGAGCCTCGTTCCGGCGGATCTTCGCCCTGCTCGACCTCCCCACCGACGGCGAGCCCGCCGGCAGTGGTCACAGCGGCGGCCTTCACACGGGCAGCCCTCCCGCCGGCAGCCGTCCCGTCGGTGGAGCGCCCACCGCCCGGGCGGTGCCGCGGGAGGGAACGGTGGCCCGGGTCGGCGCCCGTGGGCCTGAGCCGGCGGGGCCGCGGACGCGGGCCCAGGCCCTTGACCTCAGCCTGGACGACGTCTGGTTCTCCTACGACCGGGCGACGCCGGACCCCGACGGCGCTGCTCCCGGCCGCGCTGCTCCCGGCCGCGCTGTGCCCGGTCAGGCGTCCGAGGACGAGGCGTGGAACCTTCGGGGTGTCACGTTGCGGGCGGCGGCGGGCACGACCACGGCCGTCGTCGGTGCGAGCGGTGCCGGCAAGACGACCATCACCTATCTCGCGAGCGGCATTCACCGGCCCCAGCGCGGAACCGTCCGGCTCGGCGGGCGGGATCTGGCCGAGATGCCCGCCGCCGAGCTGCACGCGCTGGTCGGCGTCGTCCCGCAGGACCCGCACCTGTTCCATGACACCATCGCCGCCAACCTGCGCTACGGCAGGCTCGACGCCACCGATGACGAGCTGCGCGAGGCTCTGGACGCGGCGCATCTCTCGGCACTGCTCGACCGCCTTCCCGAGGGCCTCGCGACCCGGGTCGGTGCCCGCGGCTACCGGCTTTCCGGAGGGGAGCGGCAACGGCTCGCCATCGCCCGGGTGCTGCTTCAAGCACCGCGGGTGCTGGTGCTCGACGAGGCCACCTCCGCGCTGGACACCGTCTCCGAGGCGGCCGTGCGGGCCGCGCTCGACCGGCTTGCCATCGGCCGGACCTGCCTGGTGATCGCGCACCGCCTCTCCACGGTCCGCGACGCCGACCGCATCTACGTCATGGACCACGGGCAGGTCGTCGAGGAAGGCACCCACGGTGGGCTGCTCGCCGACGGCGGCGCCTACTCGCGGCTATACGGAGCGGTCGGCGCCGGCTGACTCGCCCTGTGCTGGCCTGTCTGGCCTGGCCGACCTGTCCGGGGCTGGCGCGCTGTGGGCTGGCGCGCCGTGGGCCGGCTCGCCGCGGGCAGCGGAAGCCCTCGCCGGCCGGGCCCGGACGTGCAGGCGCTCGCCCTGCGGCCCGAAGATGCTGATCGCCTCCACCGGGCCGGGCCCCGGATTGCTGAAAGCATGCGGGAGGTGGGTGTCGAACTCGGCCACCTCACCGGCCGTCAGCACCACGGTCTGGCTGCCCAGAGTCAGCCGCAGCCGCCCGGCGAGCACATAGACCCACTCGTATCCCTCGTGGCTCTGCGGCTCCTCCGCGCAGAGGGGCCACCCCGCCGGAATGATCATCTTGAACGCCTGCAGCCCGCCGGGTCGCCTGGTCAGCGGGACGAAGGCGAGCCCGGCTCGCTCGACCGGCCGGGGGAGCACCCGGGGGTCCGCGGCGGGACGCAACCCGACCAGTTCGTCCAGCGGGGTCTGGTAGGCCCGGGCAAGCGGAAGCAGCAGTTCCAAGGTGAGCCGGCGCTGGCCGGACTCCAGACGGGACAGCGTGCTGACCGAGATGCCGGTGCTGCGTGACACCTCGGGGAGTGTCCGGCCGCGCTGCCTGCGCAGCGCGCGCAGGCGTGGCCCCACGGCGGCGAGGACCAGGTTCACATCCTGTTCCTGTTCCGGGTCCGGGCTCTCGGGGGGCACACCCCATTCTGCCCGCGGGCGAGGTGCGCGAAGCGGCCGCGATCCCGCGCGGCCGGCCCGGTGTTCCTCGGCCGCCGACGTGGCGCGGATCACGATGCGTGGTGGCGCCCAGGTGCCCCGGCCGCCGCGGCGCGGCCCGGTGGGAGCCGAGGGTGTGTGACAGGTAGCGGATAGTGTTTTCCGGTGGTCCCTGTGACGGCCCTTCGGTGGCTGGGGGAATGGTTCGGCCCCCGGTCGGATGYGGCGCTCCCGGCGGTCCGGTGGGGCCGCCGAACACGGCGCCGCGCTGCGTCGTTCTTCCTTGTGGCGGCTTGTTCCCCCGGCGCTGCAATGGGTGCGTCCAGGCTTGTTTCGAATACGGAGCGGAGAATTTCCAGGGAAGTCCTCCGGACCTTCTACAGGCGAGTAGATGTACCCGTCCCTAACGTCAGGGTATTGACGTGGGATTGGTGGTGGGTGCCGATCGGTAGCCCAGGCATCGGTACTACCATGTGCCTCCCGGAGATACATGGCCTGACGGTCGCCTGGAGTTGTGCATGCGGATTGCTTTTTTGTGCGAACAGTACCCACCAGTCATCTGGGATGGTGCTGGCGTGTACACGCACGACATCGCGCACGCGTTGGCGCGGCGGGGGCACGAGGTTCATGTGCTGTGCACGCAGGGGCGCGCTGTTCGTGATGATGTCTTCGACGGCGTGCACGTTCACCGCCGTCCGTTGCTGCGGGCGCCGGTAACGCGCTACCTAGGGCCCGCCGCAAAACTGATCACCGGTCGGGACCACCCGCGGGATTCGTTGTCGCTGCGGGCCTCACTGGCGGTGTCATACGGGTTCTGGCTGCGCCAGAGCGGTATCAGGCCCGACGTCATCGAGACCCAGGACGGCGAGACGCGCGGCCTGTTCACCGCGCTCGGCCGGCGTACTCCGCTGGTGATCCACCTCCACACGCCCACGATGATGGACGTCCGGATGCGTGATCCGGAGCTGACCCGCAAGGGTGAGATCGCGGACAAGGTCGACCGGTTCTCGGCGCTGCGCGCCGACGCGCGGACCTCGCCGTCGCAGCTTCTCGTCGACACGCTGCGCGACCTCGACTGGCTGCGGCCGGACACCGACGTCGACGTGATCCCGTACCCGTTCGAGAACGCGTCGTTCGCCGAGGTTCCGACGGCGGAGCACACCGGGCCCAACCTCGTGGTCGTGGGCCGCCTGGAATGGCGCAAGGGCCTCGACGTGCTGCTCGACGCGACGTCCCGCCTGCAGAAGCGGGGAATCGACGCCAAGGTCATCTTCGTCGGGAAGTCGTCCGGCCGGGTCGACGGTGTCGAGACCGGGACCTGGCTGGAGCGCAGGGCGGCCGAGCTGGGCGTTCCGGTCCGCTTCGACGGCCACGTGGCGCGCACCGATCTCCCCGGCCTCTACGGGGAGGCGCGTGTGGTCGTGGTGCCGAGCCGGTTCGAGAGCTTCTCCATCGCGGGGCTGGAGGGAATGGCCTCCGCGCGCCCGGTGGTCGCCACCGCGACGACCGGCGTCTCGGCCTGGGTTGCGCGCTGGAACGGCGGCGCCGTCGTGCCGCCGGAGAATCCGGACGCGATGGCCGATGCGTTGGAGCCGTTCCTGACAGACGCAGCTCACGCGGCCACGGTCGGTCTGCGCGGCCGGGCGGGCACCGCCGAACTCAACCCCGACGTCATCGCGGCACGCCGCGAGGAGGTATACCTCAAGGCGATCGCACGTCACCAGGTTCACGGTCCAGCCCGGGGCCGCGGCTAGATCGTCTCGTGGTTCGGGCCCACCGGACGCCCCGCTGCTGTGGCTGACTGGTGACTGGCAGTAGGCGCCAGGCAGTCCGTCGGAATTTGTTTGAGTAGACAGTACTGGGGGTTTTCGGCTATGCGTGTCGTCGTCGCGGGAGGCGCGGGCTTTCTCGGAAGTCATCTGTGTGATCGGCTGCTTGACGACGGTGAGGAAGTCGTCTGCGTCGACAACTACCTGACCGGCAGGAAGAACAACATCGAGCACCTGCTCGGCCGGCCCGGCTTCGAGCTGCTTGAGCAGGATGTCTCTGAGCAGATGACCGTGCCGGGTACGGTCGACGCAATCCTGGAGTTCGCGTCGCCGGCGTCGCCGCTCGACTACGCGAGATATCCCATCGAGACGCTGAAGGCGGGTTCGCACGGCACCCTCCACGCCCTGGACCTCGCTCGCAGCAAGGGCGCGCGTTTCCTGCTCGCCTCCACCTCGGAGGTCTACGGCGACCCGTTGGTGCACCCGCAGGAGGAGTCCTACTGGGGGCACGTCAACCCGATCGGGCCGCGCAGCATGTACGACGAGGCGAAGCGTTTCGCCGAGGCCCTGACCACCGCGTACCGCAACCGGYACGGGATCGACACGGCGATCATCCGTATTTTCAACACCTACGGCCCGCGGATGCGGACCGATGACGGCCGGGCCATTCCCGCGTTCGTCTCGCAGGCCCTGCGCGGCGAGCCCGTCACGGTGGCCGGGGACGGTCTGCAGACTCGTTCGGTCTGTTACGTCGACGACCTCGTCGAAGGCATCGTGCGGATGCTGCGCAGCGGCCTGTCCGGCCCCGTGAACCTCGGTAACCCGCACGAGATGTCCATCATCGACACCGCTCGGCTCGTGGTCGAGCTCATCGGCGCCGACGTGCCCATCGAGTTCATTCCCCGGCCGGGAGACGACCCCATGGTGCGTCGGCCGGACATCACCCTCGCGCGACGCCAGCTCGACTGGGAGCCGGTGATCGACGTGCGTGACGGGCTGCTGCGGACCATCGAATGGTTCGCGAGTGAGCTCGGCGCCGGCCCCGTTCCGGGGGCCGCTGCCGGTGCCGCTGTGGCGCCTGTGGCCTGAGCCGAGGCCTTTCGAACGGCGGGCTCGCCGGGGTCGCCAGGCTCGCCGGGGTCGGGTTCGCCGGGGCCGGGCCGGCTGGTGGTGGTTGCCAACCAGTGACGGTTGCCGACCAGTAACCGTGGCCACCCGGTCCGAGTGCTGGGGCCGCCTGGCCCAGGGGCGGCTGAACGGGTAGGCAGTCGACCGGTGTCGTCAGCGCCGGCCGGCTGCCTGGCCGGACCCGTCACCCGGCCACCCACCGGGTATCCCGCACCGCCACGCAGCACCAGGAATCGCCACAAGTGGCGCAAAAGGGATGCGGGGCCGCTTGGTAATCCGCAAGAGTGAAGGATCTTGGTTGTCGGAACGACCAAAATCCTTCACTCTTGCGGACTCGCCCACCCGGGCCGCCGCGCTCAGGCCCAGCCGCGTTCGTGGAGCGCGAGCCGCGGGAGCCTCACCCGCATGAACGATTAAATGATCTTGCTCGGTGCCGTTCCGCAGGAGTGAGACCGGCCGCTTCGGCCACGCGCGGCGATGGAGAGAATCGTGGTCGGCCGGTCGGGCGAACGTCGGACCCGGCCGCCGGCCCCAGCGTGGAAGCAGTCTGCCCCGGACCATGCGGACCCGCGGGTCACCATGCCGCCGTGCGACAAGCTCCGCGCCGCGGGCCCCCACCGCCGCGCCGCGGGCCCTCGCCCACAGGGCCGCAACCGCCCGCGCGTAATCTCCAGGGCCCGCGCGACATCCCCCGTCACGCGGACCGGCCGGCCGGCCATCCAGGCCAATCCGACGACCTCCGGGCAAAAAGCGATCATGTGAACGCCCTGGGTACTCCAGGTGGTGGGTTTTCCGTGGTTCTCTTTGCCAGATGTTTTCTACGTCTTCAGCTGCTGGACCCGCCCGGTCGATTGTTGTTTCCGAAAGCCACTCGTTCGAGGCCCTCGAGGTCCAGGACGATGACCCGTCGGTAGCCGACGTCCACGACCTGCATGTTCCGTAGCTCGGCGAGAGCGCGGTTGACCGATCGCTCGTCGGCGGCGACCAGTGCCGCGAGCTCGGGCTGGCTCAGACCGACGGCGAGCTGCACCCCGCGGGCGGCTGGCCGGCCCCAAAGCGTGGCCAGCTCGATGAGGACCCGGGCGAGTCGGCCACGAACGGAGCCGTCGACATGCTCCACCCTGCGCCGGATCGAGTTGCGCAGCTTGTTCGCGACCAGCTCGGCGACCGCGAAAGCGGCGGGCGGATTCTGTTCGAGGAACGATCGAAAGGCCGCGGCGCTCATCGCCCGGCCCACCACGGGGCCGGCTGCCGTGGCGGTTCCGGTGTGAGTGTCCTGCTCCATCGCGCTGATCTCGCCCAGGATGTCACCCCGTGACCTGATGACCAGGAAGGCGAGCCTGTTCTCCTCGCCGTTGGCGGTGATCTTCACGAAGCCGTCCAGAAGCAGGATGACCTCGCCGTATGGCTCGGCCTCCCGCATCAGCATCTCACCGTGTGGGTAGTGGCGTATCCCCCCGAGGGCGAGAAGCTGCTGGCGCAGCGCCGGGTTCAGCCGGGCGGGCAGGGTGCCCGGCGGAAAGGGTCGAGAATCCTCAGGCAAAGGAATGCCCTCCTTTCACCCCGGGCCTCCGTGCCCGGAACGTCGGAGGTTCCTATTGTCGTTCGCCGGGGCCCCGGGCGTCCTGTGTTAGTACCGAGCGGGACAGTGCGTTGTCCTTTCCCTGCCGTCCGGATCCTGCCGCGAGGCCACTTCCGGCGCAGCCCGGCCCGCCCGGACCGCCCGGCGGGCATGGCGGCCAGAGCGCGTGAGGCGCTGTCCGAAGGTGTGAGAGTGCCGCCACCGATCCGCCCGTATCGTTGACCTATACCCCCTGGGGGTATGTACCGTACGGACGAGTAGTTCGATAGCCCGCGCGAAGGGACGCACGATGAACGCTATGACCCGGATCGGCGGGTTCGGCCTCGCGTTGGCTGTGCTCTTCGGTGTCTCCTATGTGGTCGGGACGACGATCGGACCGTCGCAGGACTCGGCGGGGCCAGCCGGCGGCGCCGGGCAGGGGATCTCCGCCGGAGCGGGGGGCGGCGCGGCAGGTACAGGCGGCACCGGCGACGGTGCGGCCGCCGTGGGTGGCCTGGCCATCTCCGCCGGCGGCTACACGCTCGATCCCGCTGAGCTCACCTGGCCCGCCGGGCGCTCGAGCGCCTACACCTTCCGCATCCTCGGTGCCGACGGCCGACCCGTGACGGCCTTCACCCGCGCCCACGACGCCGACCTCCACCTGATCGTCGTCCGGCGGGATCTCACCGGCTACCAGCACCTGCACCCGACCCGTGACGCCGCCGGAACGTGGAGCGTCCCGCTCCGGCTGGCCGCGGCGGGCGTCTACCGGGTGTTCGTGGACTTCGTCCCGGCGTCGACGGGAACCGGGAGTCACGCCGAAGCGACGAACGGGATCACACTGGGTACCGACCTCACTGTGGCCGGCGACCTTCGTCCCGCCGTACTTCCCGAGCCGACACGTAATGTGACGCTGACGGGCGGTTACAGCGTGACGATGCAGGGGCGGGCGGAGCCGGGTGAATCGAGCACCCTCACCTTCACGGTCGCGCACAACGGGCGGCCGGTCACCGATCTCGAGCAGTACCTCGGCGCGCTCGGTCATCTGGTGGTGATCCGCCAGGGCGATCTCGCCTACCTRCACGTCCATCCGGGCGACGGGGGCGGCGACAACGACGGCGACGGCCATGTCCACACCGACGGTGCGTCGGTCGCGGCGGACGAAAGCCCGGAGCTGTCCTTCGCGACGCGGTTTCCGTCGGCCGGCTCCTACCGGCTCTACCTCGACTTCAAGCATGGCGGGCAGGTACGTACCGCCGAGATCACGATGGACGTCGCGGCGGGCCGGACCACCAGCCCGACCCGGACCACCAGCCCGACCCGGCCCGCGGGAACCGCCACCCCAGCGCACGTGCACTGACCCTGACCCTGCCCCCCACTCCATGTCCCTTTGGGAGATCCGATGAGCCCGCTGGCCACCGAACGACGTGAGGTCGACCTGGTCATCGGCGGGATGACCTGTGCGTCCTGCGCGGCCCGTGTCGAGCGGAGGCTGAACAAGATCGAGGGCGTCACGGCGACGGTCAACTACGCGACGGAGATCGCGAAGGTCAGCTTCCCGGCCGCGTTGCCCGCCGAGCGCCTGGTCGCCCAGGTCGAGGCGGCCGGGTACGCGGCCGCGTTGCCGCCGGTGCCCGTCCAGCCCCCACCCCCACACCCGGTGCCACCGCAGGCTGACGCCGGATCCACGCCCGGATCGGTCCCGCCTGAGCTCGTAGCCGCCGAACCGGGTCCGGCCGAAGGCGCGGCGGACGCCGGCGCCGTGCCGGACGCGGGTGGCACGGCGGCGGCGGGCGGCGCGGCGGACACCGGTGGTGCTCCTGCTGTCGGTGGGAACGGTGCCCCGCCGGCTCCGAGCGCCGTCCAGCTGCGGGACAGTGCCGCCGAGGCCCGGGTGCGTGCGCTGCGCGAGCGGCTGATCGTCGTCGGCGCGCTGACCGTGCCGGTGGTGGCGCTCGCCATGATCCCGGCCCTGCAGTTCGACTACTGGCAGTGGCTGTCGCTGACGCTGGCCGCACCCGTCGTGCTGTGGGGCGCCTGGCCCTTCCACCGGGCCGCCTGGACCAACCTGCGCCACGGCACGACGACGATGGACACGCTCGTGTCGATGGGCACACTGGCCGCGTTCGGATGGTCGTTGTACGCGTTGTTCGTCGGAGACGCGGGCGAGCCCGGAATGACCCACGGATTCAGTGTCACCGTGACCCACGGGGGCGGTGGGGGCAACATCTACCTGGAGGTGGCGTCCGGCGTCACCGCCTTCATCCTCACCGGCCGGTACCTGGAGGCCAGGGCGAAGCGGGCAGCCGGTTCGGCCCTGCGCGCCCTGCTGACGCTCGGGGCCCGTGACGTCGCCGTTCTCCGCGACGGCCGGGAGTCACGGGTGGGTATCGACCAGCTCCGGGCGGGTGATCTGTTCGTTGTCCGTCCCGGCGAGAAGATCGCGACCGACGGGAATGTGGTCGAAGGCACGTCCGCGGTGGACGCCTCGATGCTCACCGGGGAGTCGGTACCGGTGGAGGTCGGCCCCGGGGACGCCGTGACCGGCGCCACGGTGAACGCCGGCGGCCGGATCGTCGTACGGGCCACCAGGGTCGGAGCCGACACCCAGCTCGCGCGGATCGGTCGGCTCGTGGAGCAGGCGCAGAACGGCAAGGCACCGGTCCAGCGCCTCGCCGACCGGGTCGCGGGTGTGTTCGTCCCCGTCGTGGTCGCCCTGGCCGTCGCGACCTTCGGCTACTGGGCCGGCCGGGACAGCGGGCTCACCTACGCCTTCACCGCCGCCGTGGCGGTGCTCGTCATCGCCTGCCCCTGCGCGCTGGGGCTCGCGACGCCGACCGCCCTCATGGTCGGAACGGGACGCGGCGCGCAGCTCGGCATCCTCATCCGCGGGCCGGAGGTGCTGGAGTCGACTCTGCGGGCCGACACGATCGTCCTGGACAAGACGGGCACGGTCACCACCGGCGAGATGACCCTGCAGGACGTCGTGACCGTCCCGGGGGAGGACCGCGACGAGGTGCTCCGGCTCGCCGGTGCGCTGGAACGGGCCTCCGAGCATCCGGTGGCACGTGCGATCGCCAGGGCCGCGGCGGGTGCGGCCGCCCGGCGTGACGAGGAGCTGCCCGCCGTCGACCAGTTCGCCAACCGGGCGGGCCTCGGGGTCCGGGGCATGGTGGACGGGCATGCCGTGCTGGTCGGCCGGCCCAGGCTGCTCAACGGGTGCTCACAGCCGTTGCCGGCCGAGCTGCTCCAGGTCGCCCGGGACGCCGAGGCCGAGGGGCGTACCGCTGTCGCGGTGTCCTGGGACGGGCGGGCCCGCGGCGTGCTCACGGTCGCCGACGCGGTTCGACCGACGTCCGCCGCTGCCGTCCGTGAGCTGCGTGGCCTGGGGCTGCGTCCGATCCTGCTGACAGGCGACAACGCCACGGTGGCCGCGACCGTCGCGGCCCAGGTCGGGATCGCGCCCGATGACGTGATCGCCGAGGTCCTGCCCGAGGACAAGATCGAGGTCGTGCGGCGCCTGCAGGAGAGCAGGCGGGTCGTCGCCATGGTGGGGGATGGCGTCAACGACGCCGCCGCGCTCGCGCAGGCCGATCTGGGGCTCGCGATGGGCACCGGCACCGATGTCGCCATCGAGGCGAGCGACCTGACGCTGGTCAGCGGGGACCTGCTGGCCGCCGCCGACGCGATCCGGCTCGCGCGGCGGACGCTCGCCACCATCCAGGGCAACCTGTTCTGGGCCTTCGCCTACAACGTCGCAGCACTTCCGCTGGCGGCGGCGGGCCTGCTGAACCCGATGCTGGCTGGCGCGGCGATGGCGGCGAGCTCGCTGTTCGTCGTCGGCAACAGCCTGCGCCTGCGGCGGTTCACCGTCGACCGGGAGATCTGACCGGGAGATCTGACCGGGCGCTCAGGAGCGGACGAGCTCCTGGGCGGCCTGGCCGGTGCGGTCGCCCTGGCCGGTCTGGCCGATGCCGCCCGGGTGGCCGGCTGCCTCCGGGATGTCCGCCTCCGGGATGTCCGAAGCTTCATCGAAGGCGTGGTGCCCTTCGGTCTCCCCGGCTGGCGCCGCCGGTGCCGCCGGCGCCGCTCGCGGAGAATCCGAGGAATCCGGAGAACCCGGCAGGCCGCGCAGGCCGCGCAGGCGCGGATGCCACCAGGCGCCGCGCTCGAGCAGGGCAAGCGCAGCCGGAACGGTCACCAGGCGCACCACCAGCGCGTTCACCAGGAGCCCGAAGGCCAGGACGAGACCGGTCGTCCGGATGATCGGATCGGTCGACCGGGCGAGCCCGGCGAAGACGACGACGGCGACCGCGGCGACGGCCAGGGCGGCCCGGCCTTCCTCCCGGTACCGGGCGGCGACGGCGTCGTGGGGACGTCTCGACCGTGGATGCCGTGATTGTGGGTGTCCCGACCGTGGGTGCTCGGCCCGGAGGCGGTACAGCCCGAGCAGCAGGTGGCCGGTCGCGAGGCCGCTCAGCGGCCCGGCCACGAGGAGCGGCAGGACCGCGGTGACGGATCCGGCCGGCCTGAGCCCGAGTGCCTCGGCGAGCGGGCCCCACCGGAGCACCGCGGTCGCGGCACCGTGGGCCGCGGCCGCGGTCGCCAGCGAACCCGCCGCCACCAGCAGCGCCACCGCGACACCGCGCAGCGCCAGCATCAGCAGGGCGACCGTCAGCCCACCGAGCAGGGCGAGGCACAGCGGCACCGCGGCGGTGAGCCGCTGGGAGACGTCGAGGCCGATCGCGGTCGGGCCGGTGACGGTGATCGTCGCCCCGGTCGTGACGGCGAGGGCCGCCGCGTGTTCGCGGACGGCGCGCAGCAGGTCCGCGGTGGCCGGGTCGTCCGGGCCGGTCAACGGGATCACGGTCATCGTCGCGAGGTCGGTTCCGGGCAGCTTCTGTGGCTCGTCGACCAGGGCGACCGCCGTCAGCGCGGCGATCGTCGGGCGGATCCGGCCGGCCGCCGCGACGGGGTCGGCCCCGCCCGTCGCCTCGATCACCATGAGCAGCGGGCCGTTGAACCCGGGCCCGAAGGCCGTGCTGATCCGGTCGTGGGCGCGACGCTGCGTGCTCGTCGGCCCGGCGGAACCGTCATCGGCCGGGCCCGGCCGCAGCCCGGGCACCGCGAGCGCGAGGACGGCGAGCACGACCAGGCTTCCCAGCAGCGCTGGCAGCGGCCGGCGGACCATCACCCGAGCGCTGCCCCCGCCGTGTTCCCCGCTCACGCCGTGATCGCGGTGGGTGTCGTGGGCCACCTGGGCGTTCCCGGCGTGGCCGACTCTCCCGGCGCGGCCGGCCCTGCCGGCTCCGTGCAGGGCCGTCGGGAGGGTGAGCGCGACGCAGACGGAGAGGGCCACCGCGCCGGCCGTCGACAGTGCCAGGGCGGTCAGGACCGGTACCCGGGGCAGGACGAGTGTGCTCGAGGTGAGCATCGCGAACAGGCCCACGAGGATCACGTCCGACCCGGCGGTCCGCAGGGTCCGTCCCGCCGCCTCGGCGCCCGAGTGCCCGGCGGCGAGTTCCTGTCTCAGCCTGGCCAGGACGTACGACGAGCAGCCGACCGAGGTGGCCAGACCGACTGCCAACGCCGGCATGGCGGCCGTCGGGCCGAGGCCGGCCAGGCCGACTGCCAGCCCGATCCCGCCCAGGCTGACGACGAGGCCGAGCAGGCCCGCGGCCAGCGGGAGCCCGGTGGCCAGCGCCGCGCCGGTCCGGGTGAACGCGAGGAGAACGCCGGTGAGGAGCAGGAGCACGACCGCCGCTCCGATCAGCCCGGAGGGCCGGGTGTCCAGCAGCGGATGGTGCCCTGCCACCGCGGTGCCCGCGACATCGACCGTGATGCCGGCCGCCCGTGCGGGCTCGGCCGCGGTCAGCAGCGCGTCGCGTGCCTGCGCCGTCAGTTCGGGGCTGGTGACGCGGTAGATGACGAGGGCGTAGGCGGTCCGGCCATCACCGGAGAGGCCGGCCTGCGCGGCCTCGGCGCTGGTGGCGGCGAACGGGTCGCCGACGTGTGCCACCAGCGGAGCCCGGCCCAGCGCGGCGACGACCCTGCTGATCACCGCTCGATAGGGGGAGTCGGTCAGCGCCGCGGCTGCGCCTGCCTTCGCTGCTGCGTCTGCCCCGGCGGCCGCGTCTGCCTCGGCTCGCTCGTCCAGGCTGAAGACGATCCGGGCGGTCGCGGCGTCGGCCCGGGTCGGGGCCCGGCGTTGCAGCAGCAGGTCCGCCCCGCGCCGGGAGTCTGTTCCGGGCAGCGCCGCCGCCCCGGTCAGCGCGGCCTGTGTCGCCTGCTCCGTTCGCAGTGGAAATGACTGGTCGAGCGAGCCGCCGGACACCGCGGTGCCAGCGCCGGCCAGCGCGAGCAGAGCGAGCCACAGCCCCAGAACGGTCCGTCCATGCCGGTGGCAGGACCGGCCGAGGCGGTAGAGAACGGTGCCCACAATTCATCTCCTCGCGGCGGATCGCCCGCGTTCGTCGCGGATTTCACGCGGTCGGCCGGCCGGACCCTCGGATAGGCACCCGCTGATGACCCTCTGGCGGTGCCTGATGGTGGCTTCGGGTGTCCCCGTAATCGGTTCAGGCGCTCGCCAGAACGGGCCGGAACCGACCTGAAGCGCGTTGAACCAGCCGACCGGTCGGTCAGGTCGATCGGGCTGGCCGGTGGGCGCCGCRCATTGTCGATCGATCGGCCCGGATCACGGCCGGCCGTCCCACGCGGTGCCTGGTCCGGCAATGGGCTCTATCTGCGGGTGTGGCCCCGGAAAGGCAGGTGGTACGCCACAATGGGCCCCGCCGATCTCGCCTGGACAGGTCCGTGAACTGCGGGATCGGTCGCGGTGCCGGCGGGAGTGGGCCGGGCCGGGCACATTTCCTGATCGGTGGGGAGAGGAAGATCATGGCGGTCGAGCTGGTCGATCACAGGGACGGAGTGAGCGCCGGTCGGGAGAAGCTGCGCGCCACGGCGTTGGATCTGTTTGCCGACAGAGGCGTCAGCGGAACCTCGCTCCAGATGATCGCGGACGCGATGGGCGTTACCAAAGCCGCCGTCTACCACCATTTCAGAAGCAAGGACGAGATCGTGCTCGCGGTGGTCCGGCCGGCGCTCGATCAGCTGGCGGAGGTGGCCGCCGTCGCGGAGAGCAAGCGGTCACGATCCGCACAGGTCGAGGCGGTGATCGGTGGCCTCGCCGATCTGGTCATCGAAAATCGGCCGTTGTACGGCCTGATGCAGGGTGATCCGACCTGCGCGGCAATTCTGCGTGACCGCTCCGATTATCCCGCACTGGCGGAGCGCCTCATGACATTACTGACCGGCCCGCGTCCGGACGTCGGCGCGTTGATGGCGGCGGGGATGCTGCTGGCCGGCTTACGCGGCGCGGGGCTCGACCCACGAGTCACCGCGCTGGACGACGAACAGTTCCATCGCCATCTGGTGGACTGCTCCCACCGCCTCCTCCGGCCTCGGCGCCGGCCCACGGGCGCCGCACCCTCGCCCGCACAGCCCGCACAGCCCGCACAGCCCGTCTAGGCCGACTGGGCCGACTAGCCCGTTCGACCGTTCCCGCCGACTCGGCGCGTGCTGTCCCGTTGGACGAGTGAGACGGGCAGCATGAGTTCGCGGGCGTGGGCGTCCTCGCCGACCATCTCGATCAGCAACCGCGCGGCCTCGGCTCCCAGCTGGTGCGGGTGGCGGCTCACCGAGGTGATGGACGGCTCGGTGAGCTCGGCCCAGGCGATCCCGTCGATGCCGATCACCAGCACGTCCTCGGGTACCCCGCGGCCCGCGTGGCGCATCGCCCGCGCGGCGCCGACGGCCTGGAGGTCGTTGGCGCAGAAGATCGCGTCGACCCGCGGATCCGAGGCGAGGATCTGGTCGGCGGCCCAGCGTCCTCCATCGATCGTGTAGTCGCTCGCGAGGGACCTCCAGGGGGGCAGGGAACGCCCCGCGACCTCCAGCTCGGCCCGGAAGCCGGACCGGCGTGCGCGGGCGGTCTCGAGGTGCTCCGGGCCGCGGATCATCGCGATGCGGCGCGCTCCGCGGTCGAGGATGTGCCTGGCCGCTGTCCGGCCGGCCTCCTCGTCGTCGGAGAAGACCCCGCCAGCGCCCCGCACGGCCAGGCGCTCGTCGCACACCACCACCGCGACACCGCTGTCCACCAGGTGCTGGACCTGATCGGCCTGGCCGGATGTCGAACAGACCAGGACACCGTCGGCGGCACCCGCCAGGCGGTCGAGGTAGTCGGCCTCCCGCGCGGAGTCGAGATCGGTGCTGGCGAGGAACACGGCCCAGCCGAACGACTGGGCGACCGTCTCGACCCCGTGCGCGACCTGTGCGAAGAAGGGGTTCCGGGCGTCGGGGACGATGAGCCCGATCGCCTGTCGGGTCTGGGTCCGGGCCGCGCCGGTGGCTGCTGCGCCCGGCCGATAGCCGAGCCGATGTGCGGCCGCCCGGATCCGTGCGCTGGATTCGCCGCTCACCGACCGGCGGCCCGCCAGGGCGTTGCTGACCGTGCTGACGCTGACGCCGGCCAGCGCCGCGACCTCCCGGATCGTGGCGGGCCGCTTCACCGTCGCCTCCCGGGACGTAACGCGCTCGATGTAGCGGTCGGTAGACATCGACTCCATTAAAGGTCGATGTCGCCCACGCGGAGGGTCGCGTCGGTCACGCTGCTCATCGGCAAGGTCAACAGTGCGTGACGCTCCGGCCGGCCCAAGGCTCTTTTGACTTGCTCTTAAGGCTCGCTTAGGGCGGCGGTGATGTCCTCGGGGAGTCGGTCCGAGCGGCATACCCGGCCCACCCGGCGGAGGTATCCCCCCACCCTCCGGCGGGTTCCCGGCCCGGGTCGTGGTCCGTCCCAACCACGACCCGGGCCACGACCGGGCCGCAAACAAGGCTACGAATCAGGCCACCACCGGTGGCGGTGACCAGGCGGCTTCAGAGCCCGTACACGGTCGCGGAACGCACCGATGCGCTGCGCTCTCGGTGACCGATGGCACCGAGACCACAGGAGATCCGGACCAAGGGCACGGAACGCCCCGGAGGGCTCGTAAAATTTGATGACGTGACAGCGCCTACGCGGCTTGCTGGTCGCGACCGCGATCCGGGTCGTGGCCGGCTCTCCGCTGTCCGAGGGCCCCATCTTCAGCTGGCGAGCGAGAGTCTGGTGCACGTACCACCGGCCGAGCTCGTCGATCTGCCCCGTGTGCAGGCCGGAGCGCAGCCACAGCATCTGCTGACAACCCTGCTCGGGGACTACTGGGTCGACCGTCTCGAGCACATCCCGTCCGTCGTGCTCGTCAGCCTGCTCGCGGATTTCGAGGTCAGCACGGTCGGGGCGAGAGCCGCGCTGAGTCGGCTGTCCCGGCGTGGTCTCCTCGAGTCCTCCAGGATCGGGCGGAACACCTACTACGGTCTGGCTCCGGACGCCTGCGCGGCCATCCGCGTGTCGATGAACCGGATCCTCACGTTCGGCCTTCGCCACGATCCGTGGGATGGGCGTTGGACGGTGGCGTCCTTCTCGATCCCCGAGGGGCAGCGGGACGTCCGGCACGCGGTGCGAGCGAGGCTGCGCTGGCTCGGCTTCGCCCCGCTCTATGACGGCATGTGGGTGACACCGCGCCTTGTCGGCGAGGCGGCGCGCCGGGTGTTCGCGGAGCTGGGCGTCACGGCCTCGACCGTTCTGATCACGACGTCGGAGGCCCGCCGTACGGACCCGCGCCCGCCCATGGCCGCCTGGGACCTCAGCGAGCTGGCCCGCGCCTACGAGGATTTCATCAGCGCCTACGAGCCGCTGCTGGAACGAGTCCGCAGCGGGGGCGTCCACGGTGCCGAGGCGTTGGCCGCACGTACCGCGGTGATGGAGTCCTGGGCTCGTTTCCCCACCCTCGATCCGGACCTGCCGATCGAGCTCCTTCCCGGTGGCTGGCCGCGGCGCGAGGCTCGGACTGTCTTCGCCGAGGTCTACGACGGCCTGGCGGCCCCGGCCGCGGGCCGCGTCCGCGAGCTGCTCGCCGTCGTCTCGCCGGACCTCGCTGATCTGGTGCGCGTGCACCGGGCCGTCGGCTGACCGCCTGGTGCATACGCACTGATCACACCACGGTCGTGACTCGAAGAGCTGAGGCCTTTCGTCGTTCCGCCCCGCCTCGACCCGCGGTTTGCTGCCGGGCAAGATCTGGGGATTCTGGTGGCTGGAACAGCCAGAATTCTCGGCTCCTCGGACACATGGTCCCGCCTCGCCTCGACCCGCGGTTTGCTGTCGGGCAGGGCCTGGGGATTCTGGTGGCTGGAACAGCCAGAATTCTCGGCTCCTCGGACTCGTAGCCGCGCCGCCCCACCCCGCCTCGCGATGGCAACCCTGGACCACGGGCCCGTGAGATGGAAAAGGCGCACCGCTCGTGAATGCACCGTGGATACCCGGCAGCCGGTACCGCGGCCGGGTGACACTGCCGGTCGGAAAAAACAGTCGTCCGACGACCGGTTGTCCGCCGCGACGGCCGCTTCACCGCGGCCGGCGCGCCGCCCGGCAACCGATGTCACCGGTGATTGCGACATCGGTGGCGCGTCACGTCACACGTGGCACCGAACCAGCCTCCGTGCCGCGAACTACTCGTCGCGGCTCGGGGGCTTCGTTCGCGCACCATGGCCGGCTGTGCCACCCGTCGTGGTCCGCATTGCCGGCCACGACGGGTGGCACGCTTCGATGCCATCGGAAGACAACTGCATTCGGCGTCCGCAAAAACGCCTGTCCGGGAGCGGGCCGATGGCGTGGCCATCGGAACCTGACATCGATGTCAGTGCCTGTGGGCTGTTGCCTCTTCGACATGTCGCCGGATGCACGAACGGGCGAGGTGCTCGGCGAGAGCGCCCTCCCCGCGGGTGATCGCGTCGACGATCTCGGCGTGAAGCGGGTGCTGCCACCACTGCCCGAGCCGCTCGGTCTCGTCATGCGGGTGTGCGAGGTCAGCAAGCACCCGGATGAACAACTCCGCTGCCGGATTGCCGGCGAGCCGGGCGATTTCCAGGTGCAGCAGTACGGACGCCTCGCCGGGCGTTCCCGCGGTGACCGGACCGGAACGTGCGCCGACCGATCGGGAGCGGGCCCGTGGGCTGGCGGCCCTGGCGCCGGGTGCGGTGGGCTCCAGCGCGCCACGCAGCCGGGTGAGGCCCGCGGTGTCGATCTGCTCGGAGAGCCTGCGGACGGCGACCGCCTCGAGGGCCGACCAGGTCTCGCAGAGGTGCTCAGGCCGGGCCCGGGCGAAGTCCAGGTAGACCCGGGCGACGTCACGGACACCGTCATGGTCGGGGGCGGTGACGACGAGACCACCACCCGGGCCCGGACGGGGCCGCGCGACCCAGCGGCTTTCCAGCAGCCGCACCGCTTCCCGCAGCACTGACCGGCCCACCTGATAGCGCTCCATGAGCTGGGCCTCCGAGCCGAGGCCCTCCCCGACCGGCCAGCCGCGTCGGATGATCTCCAGCTCGATGGTGCGGGCCAGCCTGGACGCGAGCGTGCGCTGGCCCAGCCTGGAGGTGAACTCCCCGGGCCCGCCGACCGCGAGACTGACGGCACCGTCATCGAGGTGGTGGCCGTTGTCCAGGTGCCCGCCATTGTGATGGCCGCCGGGGCGATGCCCGGGCATGGGACGACGGTTCGTGGTGGGCCGACCACCGGTGGCGTGCCCACCGATGCCCGTCGCGGATACTGGTGCCCCCCCGCGTGGAGTGCTTCGTACCGGACCGTGGAGGGCGCCGGGCACAGCATTCCGGCTGATCGGCGATAGACCGTCAGACACTGCTCTTCCTCCGGATGTACTCGTTAGCCCGCGTGGACATTCCGACGCGGCCATGACTGCTCCGACGGCGGGCTGTCATCCTCGCCGCTGACGCGCTGTCGCGGTCGGGGCCAGGTGACACCCACAGTGTGATGAGTTTCCTTTCCGGCTGTGTTCCACGCCGCCCCCGGAGAGTTCCCGGTTCCCGGCGCTGGCCTTTGCCCCCCGGCCTCGGCAGCGTGTTCCAGATAAGGGCCTCCAGTCAACCGATTGCAGCTACCCGTGTGGGCGCAGCAGGCGACTCATTGCCATCTGCGCAGGTCCTGCGGTCGGTGCGATGGTGGCCCAGAAGCGTCACCGGACGATGCACGCGCAGCAGGGAATGCACCTACCTCTGCGGTTTCCACTGGCGATGCTGGCTTCTACCAGCACCCGGTGGCCCGCTTGGGGAGGCGTGGCAGGTCGGCCGGTTCGGTGCGACGTCCTTCTGGACGTGTGTCCCATCCCATCGGCGAACGCGGACGCGGCTGGCACCTCTGGGCCAGGCGCATCCCACATGTCGCTTCATGTCGCAAATCCCCGACCGCTCCGCGGCGGCCAATACGCGCGACCGGGGGCGCACCCCCACCGCCTGTCGCACCCGGTCGCGGCGCATTTCAGGCCCGGATTCGGTGGTTGTCGACGGAACGTCGCCCGTGGCGGCTCGGGTGGCGCTGAACAATGCTGCTATGAATACCCTGCCCGGGTGCGTGTGAAAAACATTCGACGTCCCCTGGCGGTAGACGGAGTTCAGACCGCACGATGATTGCGAAGAGTAGTTAATGGCTACCTTGGGTGACTATATTTTCGGGGTCGCGCCACGGATGATCTCCATGCAAGGGTCATCTGGGGTGTCGTCGGTAGGACTGAAGTCCCTAATTTGATCACCGGTGTCACGGAAAGTAGTCAAGTGCACCACTTGGGCATAATCAGATGACTCATTGCCGCTATCTGAGAACCTGTGTTAGGAATGGGCGTCTTTTCGCTTGCCCTATGGGGGGAACAATTGATCACGGCGCAGGTCGCCCATCAACATGCGAGCCAGGACCTGCTCTTTGTGGCGGTCTCGGTGCTGCTCGCCGCGATCGGCTCGTTCGCCGCGCTGGTCTGCTCGATGCGTGTGCCCTATGCGGTCGGCCGTGCCCGGCTTACCTGGACCGCGCTGGCCGCGGTGTCGCTCGGCGGCGGCGCGGTGTGGTCCATGCACTTCATCGGGATGATCGGTTACCAGGTCGCGGATCGTGACCCACGCTACGACATGCCGCTCACCGGCCTGTCGCTGTTGATCGCGATAGTTTTCTCCGCGGTGGGCCTTTCCGTGGTCGCCCGGCGTCCGGACAGCGTGCTGCGCCTGGTGGCCGGGGGAGTGATCGCGGGTCTCGGCGTTGCCGCCATGCACTACACCGGTATGGCGGCCATGCACGTCGGCAGCGAGGTCACCTATCGGCCCACGCTGGTGGCACTGTCCATCGCCATCGCGATCGGTGCCGCGCTCGCGGCGCTGTGGATCGCGTTCCAGGTGGTGACCGCCTGGCATGTGGTGGTCGCTTCAGCGATCATGGCCGTGGCGGTGTGCGGAATGCACTACACGGCCATGGCTGCGACGCGGGTTTCGGCGACAGTCCTTCCCGAACCAGTATCGGGTGCGGACCCGATCACGCTCGCCCTGCTGGTCTGCGTGATCGCTTTTTCGGTGCTCGCGGTCGTGATCTTCGCGGCGCTCGGCGGGGTGACATATGCCGACCCCTTCACGCGGGCGCGGGCGGACCGGGAGAGCCAGCATCGCCGTGGTCGGCCCGCCGCCCCGGCGGCACCCGACGCGGCACCGTCGTCCTGGGCGGATTCCGGCGCATCGCGGTCCGGTCCGGCGGCGTGGTCCGGCTCGGCAGGGCAGCCTGGTCGACCGGGGCAGCACAGTCGAGCGGGGCAGCATGGCCGAGCGGGGCAGCATGGCCGAACCGAGCCGGCTGGTCGAGTCGAGCCGGCTGCCTGGGCTGAGCGACCCGGTCCGCCGCAGGTCGCGGTGCAGCCGAGTGCACCGGTACAGCCGAGTTCACAGGGGCAGCCGAGCGCACCGGTACAGCCGAGCGCACAGGGGCAGCCGGCCTGGCCGGATCGGCCCGACTGGTCGCAGGGAGTCGATCCGGCCGGTGTGCGGCCGTCGACGGAATGGACCGGCACGGCCGGCGCCTACCCATCCGGTTCCTGATCGCCGAACGAGCGGCGGGCTGGCGGGCCGTACGGTACGTGAGTGAGCCTCTTCGACGCCGACGTGACGGACACGCTGGCCGCGTCGGGCCCGCTCGCCGCCCGGCTGCGTCCGCGCAGTCTCGACGAGGTCGTCGGGCAGCGCCACCTGCTCGCGGAGGGCAGCCCGCTGCGTCGTCTGGTCGAGGGCGGTGGCACGACGTCGGTCGTGCTGTGGGGGCCGCCTGGGACGGGCAAGACCACGTTGGCGCACATCGTCTCCCGGGCCACCCGCCGCCGGTTCCGGGAGCTGTCCGCCGTCACCGCGGGCGTCAAGGATGTCCGGGCCGTGATCGACGAGGCCCGGGACACGCTGTTCATGTCGGGTGTGCGGACCGTCCTGTTCATCGACGAGGTGCACCGCTTCACCCGGACCCAGCAGGACGCCCTCCTCCCGTCGGTGGAGAAGGGCTGGGTGACCCTTGTCGCCGCGACAACGGAGAATCCGTTCTTCAGTGTCGTCGCGCCGCTGCTGTCCCGGTCGCTGCTGCTCACGCTCGAACCGTTGTCCGACGCGGACATCGCGGATCTGGTCGAGCGTGCCGTCGCCGATCCGCGCGGGTACGGCGGTCGCCTCACGCTCACCGAGGAAGCCCGTGACCACCTGGTGCGGCTGTCGGGCGGTGACGGCCGGCGCGCGCTCACCGCGCTGGAGGCGGGAGCGGAGGCTGCTCTGGCCGCGGCCCGCGACGCCGACACCGGCGGTGCCGCCGACGCCGACGCCGACTCCGACGCCGACATCGACACGACCGGTGGTGGTGACAGCGCTGGAGAAGCGGTCCCGCTCCGGTTGGAGCTGTTGGAACGGGCGGTCGACCGGTCGGCGGTCCGGTACGACCGGGAGGGCGATCAGCACTACGACGTGGTGAGTGCGTTCATCAAGTCGATGCGTGGCGGCGACGTCGACGCGGCACTGCACTATCTGGCCAGGATGCTCGAAGCGGGTGAGGATCCGCGGTTCGTGGCCCGCCGCATGATCATCCTGGCCAGTGAGGACGTCGGTATGGCCGACCCGGGTGCCCTGGGTGTCGCGGTCTCGGCCGCCCAGGCCCTGGAGCTGGTCGGGCTGCCGGAGGCCCGTCTCGCGCTGGCCCAGGCGGTGATCCACCTGACGCTCGCGCCGAAGTCGAACACGGTCATCACCGCGATCGACGCCGCCACGGCCGACGTGCGGGCGGGTCGGCTCGGTCCCGTTCCGCCGCATCTGCGTGACGCCCACTACCGCGGTGCCTCCCGACTGGGCCACGGCGCGGGCTACCGGTATCCGCACGATCACCCGGACGGGGTGGTCCGTCAGCAGTACGCACCGGACGTCCTCGCCGGGTCGGACTACTACCGGCCGACCGGGCACGGCTTCGAGCGGCGGGCCACCGAGCGGGTCGAGTTCCTGCGCGGCGTCCTGCGCGGACGCCCTCCCGAGCCGCCGGCGGACCCGGCGGGCTGAATCGGGGCGTGGCCCCCGCCCGGACCCCGCCCGGTCCGGGACGGACACGGACGGCCCGGGGGTTACCGGAGGTCTGCGCGTCCTGGTCGGTAAGGTCACTGACGAGCAGCATCGGCACGCCGGTCGGACCCGTCCGGCCGCAGGCGCGCCTGAGGGCGGGTGGGCGGTCACCTCGACGTCACCCGCGAGCGGTGTGATTCGGCGGGGCACGGCCAGGCGTCATCCAGATGGCGGGTGTCGTCTGGGCAAGGCGTTACAGAAAACAATGGAGGCGAAGCACATGTCCGGTGGTGCGGTCGCGGGCCTGATCGCCTCGGGGGCGTTCGCGGTGCTCGTGCTCTTCGCCTGTTATGTCCTGTTCAAGCTAGGCAAGATCTTCGACGAGGCCGCTGCCCGGGTGCGGCAGACCGGTGTAGTCATCGACGAGGGCACCGCCCGGGTGCGGCAGGCGGGTGCGACCGTTGACGAGGTGAACGTCGCGCTCGCGCACGTGAACAAGGAACTGGAACGGATCGACGCGATCACGGCGAACGTGCAGACGGTGACCACCAACGTCTCGTCCCTGACGTCGATCTTCGCCGCGACGCTGGGCGGTCCCGTCGTACGGGTGGCCGCGTTCAGCTACGGCGTGCGACAGGCGGTCGCCAAGCGGACGAAGGCGGACGTCACGGCTCGGGTCTCCGCTCAGATGAAGGCGGAGAAGGCACAGCGGCGGTCCGCCCGGCGCTCGCCCGAGGCCACCGCGGTCGGCGCTGACGGCCGAGGCGGTGGGCGCTGATGGTCACCCGGGTCTTCTACGTCGCGCTGGGCGCGGCCACCGGTGTGCTCGTGGTGCGCCAGGTGGCACGCGCCGTGTCGGCGCTCACGCCGACGAGCCTGGCGGGGTCTCTCGTAGAGTCGATGCGGGAGTTCGCCGCCGACGTGGCCCAGGCCATGGCCGAACGGGAGGAGGAGATCCGCTCCGCGTTGGGTCTCGACGAGCTCGAGGCGTCCGGGGAGCCGGGCGATCTGGCTGGTGGCGAGCCGTCCGGAAGCGGTCAGCACCTCGCCGCTCCGGCGCCCGTGGGCTTTGATCCGGAGCAGACGATGCGCCTGGTGCCGGGGGCACGCAGGCCCTGATCTCCCATCCGGCGGCGGCCGATCCCGGCTGCGGAGCCGGCGCCGGCCGCCTGGCCGGCCGACACATCCCGACAACCCTGGACGACGTGAACCGATGGACACGGCCGAGATCCGCCGCCGCTTTCTGAACCACTTCTCCGAGCGGGGTCACACCGTGGTCCCGAGCGCGTCCCTGGTGGCGCAGGACCCGACGCTGCTGCTGGTCAACGCCGGCATGGTGCCGTTCAAGCCCTATTTCGTCGGCGACCTCACCCCGCCGTGGAGCCGCGCGACCAGCGTGCAGAAGTGCGTGCGGACCGTGGACATCGAGAACGTCGGGCGCACCGCCCGGCACGCCTCGTTCTTCCAGATGTGCGGGAACTTCTCCTTCGGTGACTACTTCAAGGCCGAGGCGATCCCGTTCGCCTTCGAGCTCGTCACCGAGGGGTACGGCTTCAACCCCGACGACCTGTGGGCCACCGTCTACCTCGACGACGACGAGGCCGAGTCGATCTGGCGCACCCTGCTGCCCGCCGAGCGGATCCAGCGCCGGGGCAAGAAGGACAACTTCTGGTCGATGGGCGTGCCGGGCCCCTGCGGCCCGTGCAGCGAGATCTACTTCGACCGCGGGCCCGAATACGGGCGCGACGGCGGGCCGGAGGCGGACGAGGACCGCTACCTGGAGATCTGGAACCTCGTGTTCATGCAGTACGCGCGAGGTGAGGGCAGCGAGTACGGCTACGAGATCGTCGGGGACCTGCCGGCCCGCAACATCGACACCGGCATGGGCCTCGAGCGGATGGCGACGATCCTGCAGGGCGTCGAGAACCTCTACGAGATCGACATCTCCCGCCCGGTGCTGGACGCCGCCGGCCGGCTCACCGGCGCCCGCTACGGCGCGGACCCGGCCGCGGACGTCCGCCTGCGGGTCGTCGCCGACCACACGCGCACCGCCGCGATGCTCATCTCGGACGGGGTCTCCCCGTCCAACGAGGGCCGCGGCTACGTGCTGCGCCGGATGCTGCGCCGGGCGGTTCGTGACGCCCGCCTGCTGGGGGCCCGCGAGCCGGTGATGGCGGAACTGCTCGCCGAGGTCCGCCAGGCGATGGGGCCGATCTACCCGGAGCTGGTCGACCAGGCCGAGGCGATCACCGCGGTCGCGGTCGCGGAGGAGACCGCCTTCCTGGAGACGCTGCGGACCGGGACCACCCTGTTCGACACCGCGGTGACCCAGGCCCGCTCCAGCGGGTCGGCGCAGCTCAGCGGCGAGTCCGCGTTCCGGCTGCATGACACCTACGGGTTCCCCATCGACCTGACCATCGACATGGCCGCCGACGCGGGGCTCACCGTCGACGAGGCCGGCTTCCGCCGGCTGATGGAACGCCAGCGCCAGGCGGCGAAGGCGGACCGGGCGTCCCGGCGTATCGGGAACCTCGACCTGTCGGCCTTCCGCCCGATTCTGGCCGCCTCCGGGCCCACCACCTTCACCGGCTACACCGAGCTGGTGCGGGAGTCCGGCGTCGTCGGCATCGTCGGCATCGGTGACGGCAGCAGCCGCGTCGCGGTCGGCGAGGGCGAGGAGGTCGGCATCGTCCTGGACACGACGCCCTTCTACGCCGAGGGCGGTGGCCAGGAGGCGGACCTCGGTGTGATCCGCTTCGACGGCGGTGAGTGCGAGGTCCTCGACGTCCAGCGGCCGGTGCCCGACCTGGTCATGCACCGGGTGAAGGTGCTGCGCGGGGAGCTGCGGGTCGGTGCGGACGTCGCCGTCGAGGTCGACGTGGAGCGGCGGCGGGCCGTTTCCCGCTCGCACACCGCCACGCACCTCGTCCACACCGCGTTCCGCCGCGCGCTGGGCGAGTCGGCGACCCAGGCGGGCTCGCTGAACTCGCCGGGCCGGCTGCGCTTCGACTTCCACGCGCTCGGCGCGGTGCCCGACTCGGTCCTCGCCGACGTCGAGGACGAGGTCAACGAGGTCGCGCTGCGCGACCTGGAGGTTCGCTGGTACGTCACCACCCAGGCGGAGGCCCGCCGGTTGGGGGCGATGGCGCTGTTCGGCGAGAAGTACGGCGACCAGGTCCGGGTGGTGGACGTCGGCGACTACGCCCGCGAACTGTGCGGTGGTACGCACGTGTCCAGTTCCGCCCAGCTGGGCGCGATCAAGCTCCTGTCCGAGGCGTCCATCTCCGCCGGGACACGCCGGGTGGAGGCGCTGGTCGGTATCGACGCCTTCCGGTTCCTCGCCCGCGAGCACGTGCTCGTCTCGCAGCTTTCGACCGCGCTGAAGGCCCGCCCGGACGAGCTCACCGACCGGGTCGCCGACATCGTGGGCCGGCTGCGTGACGCGGAGCGGGAGCTGGAGCGGCTGCGGGCGCAGGCCGTGCTGGCCGGTGCCGCGGCGCTCGCCGCCGGTGCGGAGGCCGTCGGTGAGGTCGCGCTCGTGACGGCCCAGGTGCCGGCCGGCACACCCGCGGACGACGTCCGGCTGCTGGCGCTGGATGTCCGGGGCCGGCTGGCCGGGCGCCCGGCGGTGGTCGTGGTCACCGAGGCCGACGGGGCCGCCATCGTGGTGGCGACCGATGACGCCGCGCGTGGGCGCGGGCTGCGCGCCGGCGACCTGATCCGCCAGTCCTGGGCGGCGCTCGGGGGCAAGGGCGGCGGCAAGCCCGATGTCGCGCAGGGCGGCCGGGGCGACGCCTCCATGATCCCGAAGGTCTTCGCCCGGATCCGCGAGCTGGTCGCCGACCAGGGCGCGTGAGCGACACCCCGGTGCCCGGGCCTGACTCCGCTGCCGCGCCCGACTCCGGCGCTGGTGCCGGCGCCGGTGCCGGGGTTGAGGCTGGCCCCGGCGCGGCGCGGGAGGCAGACCAGGCGCCGCCCCGCGCCGAGGAACCCGGCCGAGGCGTCCGGATCGGCGTCGATGTCGGTTCCGTGCGGGTAGGGGTCGCGGCGAGTGATCCGGACGGTCTGCTGGCCGTGCCGGTCACCACGCTGCGTCGGGATGCGTCAGGTCGTCGTCACAAGGACGTCGACGAGCTTGCCGACATCGTTCGGGACAGGCACGCTGTCGAGGTTGTCGTCGGTCTGCCGCGTCAGCTCTCCGGTGAGGAGGGTGAGGCGGTCCGCCGCGCACGGCAGTACGCCGAGGTGCTGTCGACGCGTGTCGCGCCCGTACCGGTCCGTCTCGTTGACGAGCGGCTCACCACGGTCGTGGCTCATCGCCGCATGGCTGAGCGCGGACTGCGATCGCGGGCCCGTCGTGAGCTTGTGGATCAGGAGGCAGCGGTGCAGATCCTCCAGCACCACCTGGACATCCGCCGGGCCCGGGAAGCGGCCAGCCGGGCCGCGCCGGACGGTGCCGCGCGGCCGCAGGATTCGGTGTGAGCCGCGGCGCGGACGGATTCGACGGCCTGTTCGGCGGCGCCGCTGGCGACGAGTACGACGACTTCGAGGAGCTCCGGCGCCGCGAGGGGCGCCGGCGCGCCGGTGCGGCGTCCGGGCCCGGTCAGCGTCGGCCGGCGCCGGGAACCGGCCCGCAGGCCGCGTCAGCCGCCGCCGGTGGCCGGGGCGTCCGCGGCGACGGGCCCTACGACGACGTCGACGGCTATGACGACGGGCCCTACGACGGCTACGACGGCGCTGAGGGCTACGACGGCGACGACTACGACGATGACGGGTCCTACGACGGTGAGAACGGCTACGACGACGACCCGTCCGGCGACGGTCGCGGCTCCGGCCGCCGCCGTCGCGGTGGGCCGGACGGCGCCCGGGAGCGCCGGTCGGGCAGCGCGCTGCCGCGGCTCATCGGCGTCCTGGTCGTGGTCGCCGTGCTTCTCGGAGCGGGGATCATCGGTGTCGGCAAGGTCATCGGCCGGATCGGCGGCGAGCCCGCCGCGGACTACGCCGGCGGCGGTGAGGGCATCGTCGTCATCCAGATCCCCGCGGGTGCCACCTCGTCCGAAATCGCCGCGACGCTCGTCAAGGCAGATGTGGTGGCGAGCCGGCAGGCCTTCGTGAACGTGGCGACCCAGGACAGCCGAGCCCTGTCGATCCAGCCGGGCACCTACCGGCTGCGCGAGAAGATGAGCGCGGCCTCGGCACTGGACGCGCTGCTGGACGACGCGTCCTCGGCGCTGTTCCGCTACACCATCAACCCTGGGGACACGGTCCGGAAGGTCCTCCAGGAGCTCTCCGCGCGGACCGGCCGGCCGATGGCCGAGCTGGAGGCGCTGGCCAAGGATCCCAGCTCGCTGGGGCTGCCCGACTACGCGAGCAACTCGCTGGAGGGCTACCTCTTCCCGTCCACGTACGACGTGGCCCCGGGCACCGACCCGATCGACGTGCTCAAGGACGCCGTCGCCCGGTTCAACGCCTACGCGCAGAAGACCGATCTCGTCGCCCAGGCCAGGGCGCTGGGTGAGACGCCGCACGACATCGTCATCATCGCCTCCATCATCGAGAAGGAGGTCGCGAACAAGGACGAGGGTCCCAAGGTCGCCCGGGTCATCTACAACCGGCTGGCGGACGAATCCGGCGGCTTCCGGCGGCTCGACATGGACTCGACCACCCGGTACGCACTGAACGAGTACGAGGGCAGGCTCACCCAGGAGCAGCTGCGCAGCAACAACCCGTACAACACCCGGGCCGTCCAGGGGCTCCCGCCCGGAGCGATCGCCAGCCCCAGCACCTGGGCACTGGAGTCGGCGCTGAAGCCGGCGGACGGGCCCTGGTTCTACTTCGTCTCGATGCCCCAGACCCACGAGACCAGGTTCGCCGCCACCCAGGCGGAGTTCGACGAGGCGATGGCGGAGTACCGCCGCCAGGGAGGATCGGAGTAGACCGTGGCGATCAGCTCAGGCGACCGCGCGGCGCCCATCGGGGTGGGCCCGGTCGCTCGCCGCGCGGCGGTGCTCGGTGCGCCGGTGGGGCACTCCCTCTCGCCGACGCTGCACATGGCCGCCTACACCCGTCTCGGTCTCGATCTGACCTATACCGCGATCGAATGTGACGAGGCCGGCCTGCCGGCCATGCTCGGGCGCCTGCGCGACGAGCCCGGCTGGGCCGGTGTCTCGCTGACCATGCCGCTGAAGACGGCGGCGGTCGAGCTGCTCGACGAGGTCGATCCCACCGCCGCGCTGCTGGGCGCGGTGAACACCGTGGTCGTGCGGTCGAACGGCCACCTGGCCGGGTTCAACACCGACGTCGACGGGGTCGGGTACGCGTTGCGTCGGCTCCTGGGCCGGGCGGTTCCGCTCCAGCCGCTGATGCTCGGGGCGGGCGGGACCGCCCGTGCGGTCGTCGCCGCGCTCGCGCGGGCGGGGACACCCCGGGTCGCCATCGTGGCCCGCCGCCCGGGTGCGGTCGCGGAGCTCGTCGGGATCGGTGCCCGGCTCGGAGTCGCGGTGACGCCGCTGCCCTGGGGAATCCTCTCGGGCGGCGTGCCGCCCGGCCCGGATCTGGTGATCTCGACGACTCCGGCCGGTGTGACCGACACCCTGGCCCGCCAGGCGTGGCCGGTGACCTGCCCGCTGCTGGAGCTGCTTTACCACCCCTGGCCGACAGCGCTGGCCGCGTCGGCGTACCGCTCCGGTGCCCGGGTCATCGGCGGCCTGGAGGTTCTGGCCGGTCAGGCGGTCGGCCAGGTGCGACATTTCACCGGCTGCGCGGTGGATGAGGGTGTTCTGCTCGCCGCCGGCCTCGCCGCCCTGTCCGCGCGCAACGCCGGCCCGGCGGTGGGAACGGATCTGGCCGCGGGGACGGATCTGGCCGCGGGGACGGACGCGGACCGTGCGGCGGCCGGTCCGGCGGGTGATCCGGTGGCCGCCGGTCCGGGTTCTGGCGGATGAGTGCGATGACGGCCGCGGTGACCGCTGCGGCCGTCGTCTGCGCGGCACTGCCGGTGCCCGTGCTTCCGTCGGTCGTCGGTGCCTTCGGGCCGGTGGACGGTGTGCCGCCGCGGCGAGCGGTGCCCGACCGGCTCGCGCTCGGGGTGGTCACCGTCGCGGTGCTCGCGGCGGTCGGCGCGGCCGTCTATCCGCACACGGGCCGGCTGCCCGCCTATCTGTACCTGGCGGTCGTCGGCGTCGTGCTGGCCGCGGTCGACCTGCGGGTCCATCGCCTGCCCGACCGGATCGTCCTGCCGTCGTACGCGGTGCTGGCGGCACTGCTCGTCGTTCCCACGGTGGCGGAGGGCTCCCCGGACCGCCTGTCACGGGCGCTGCTCGCGGGCTTCGCGGCCTGGCTGGCGTACGGGGTGCTGTACCTGCTGCCGGGAAGCGGGCTCGGTCGCGGGGATGTGAAGACGGCTGGTCTGCTCGGGCTCGCGCTGGGCTGGCTGGGCTGGCCGGCGGTCGCGCTCTGGCTGGTCGCGGCCACGATGTCCGCGGGGATCACCGCGCTGACCCTGCTGATCCTGCGGCGGGTGTCCCGGCGTGATCCGATTGCCTATGGGCCGTTTCTGCTGATCGGGGCGCTGGCCGCGGTGCTCGGCACGGGCTGGGGCCCGGCAGGCTGACGGGTGCCCCGACGGATTGGTCTGTGTGATTTACCTGGTCAGTCCGGCTATGTGCGGTATCGGGCGGTCGTCCCTCGGCTGAGCGCCGTGAAAGACTGGTCCCATGGTGCGCTGGTTGACGGCGGGGGAGTCCCACGGCCCCGCTCTGGTCGCGACAGTGGAGGGGCTGCCCGCGGGGATCCGCGTGTCCAGCGCGGAGATCGGAGACGAGCTCGCCCGCCGCCGGCTCGGCCACGGCCGTGGCGCGCGGATGAAGTTCGAGCGTGACGAGGTCGAGATGCTCGGTGGCATTCGCCACGGGGTCAGCCTCGGTGGGCCGGTCAGCATTGTCGTTCGCAACACCGAGTGGCCGAAGTGGCAGCAGGTGATGTCGCCCGACCCGATCGACCCGGAGGAGCTGGCGGGTCTGGGCCGCAACGCGCCGCTGACCCGCCCGCGGCCGGGTCACGCCGATCTCGCCGGCATGCAGAAGTACGGTTTCGACGACGCGCGGCCGGTGCTGGAGCGCGCCAGCGCGCGGGAGACCGCGGCGCGGGTGGCGCTGGGCACGGTCGCCAAGGCGCTGCTGCGCCAGGCATATGGCATCGAGATCGTCTCGCACGTCGTGGCGATCGGCGCGGTGGAGGTCCCGCCGGGCACGCCGCCGCCGGTCTCGCTCGGCGTGGTCGACGCCGACCCGGTGCGCTGCGCGGACCCGGCCACCAGCGAGCGCATGGTCGCCGAGATCGACGCCGCGCACCGCGACGCGGACACGCTCGGCGGCATCGTCGAGGTGCTCGCCTATGGCTGCCCGCCGGGGCTGGGGAGCTATGTCCACGGTGACCGCCGGCTTGACGCGCGGCTCGCGGCCGAGCTCATGGGCATTCAGGCCATCAAGGGCGTCGAGTTCGGTGACGGGTTCCGCACCGCCCGGCGGCGTGGGTCGGTCGCGCACGACGAGATCGAGCCGGTCGAGGGGCCCGGCCTGCGGGTGCGGCGGGCCAGCGACCGGGCCGGCGGGGTCGAGGGCGGGATGACGACCGGCGATCCACTGCGGGTTCGCGCGGCGATGAAGCCGATCTCGACGCTGTCGCGGCCACTGGCAACGATCGACGTGGCCACCGGCGAGCCCGCGGTGGCCATCGCCCAGCGGTCCGACGTCTGCGCCGTGCCCGCGGCTGCGGTGGTCGCGGAGGCGATGGTGGCGCTGGTGCTGGCCGACGCGGCCCTGGAGAAGTTCGGTGGGGACTCCGTGGAGGAGACCCGGCGCAACTGCGAGGGCTACCTGAAGTCGTTGGCGGTGCGCTGACGATGCGAACCGGGCACGAGGCCCCGGCGGCCACGGACAGCGCGGTGGCCGGCAGTGGGGAGGCGGGTAGCGAGGTGGCCGGCAGCGGGGCGGCGGCGGGTGCGGCCGTGGGCTCCACGGAGCAGGTTCGTCCGGGTCCGCTCGCGGTCCTGGTCGGCGCGCCGGGCGCGGGGAAGAGCACGGTCGGGGTGGCGCTCGCGCGGCGGGTCGGCGTGGAGTTCCGTGACACCGACCTGGACGTCGAGTCCAACCTCGGGATGAGTGTCTCCGACGTGTTCGTCGAGCACGGCGAGGAGTACTTTCGCGCGGCCGAGCGGTCCGCGGTGCTTGCGGCCCTGGCGGAGCACACCGGCGTGCTGGCGCTCGGCGGCGGGGCGGTGCTCGACGCCGACGTCCGCGCCGAGCTGGCCGGGCACTGGGTCGTCTACCTCGATGTCAGCGCCTCCGCCGCGGCCAGGAGGGTGGGGCTCGCCCGTGACCGGCCTCTTCTCGTCGAGGGTCCGCGTACCCGGCTGGCCGCGTTGCTGAAGGCCCGGCGCCCGCTCTACGAGGAGGTGGCCGCCCTCACGGTTGACACCGGCGCCCTCGAGGTCGAGGACGTCGTGGCGGCGATCCTGGTCGAACTCGCGGGGAGGATGAGCCGCTGATGCCGGCGACGAAGGTCTCTGATGTGGTCCGGATCGAGGTCGCCCCGGCCGGCGACCGCTCCTACGAGGTGGTGCTCGGCGAAGGGGTGCTCGGCGAGCTGGATGTGGTCGCCGCGGGGCGGACCAGGGTCGCGGTCATCCACCCACGTGCGTTGCGGGCCACCGCCACGACCGTTGTCGCCGCGCTGCGCGCGCAGGCGGGTGCGGAGGCGCACGCGGTGGAGGTGCCCGACGGCGAGGAGGCCAAGCAGCTCCGGGTCGCCGGTGAGTGCTGGGACACCCTCGGGCGCCTCGGCTTCACCAGGGACGACCTCGTCGTCGGCCTCGGCGGTGGGGCGACCACCGATCTGGCCGGATTCGTGGCCGCGGGCTGGCTGCGCGGTGTCGACGTGGTCCAGGTGCCGACGACGGTGCTCGGGATGGTCGACGCCGCGGTGGGTGGCAAGACCGGTATCGACATCGATGCGGGCAAGAACCTGGTCGGTGCGTTCCACCAGCCGCTGCGTGTCCTCTGCGATCTCACGACGCTGACGACGCTGCCCGCGGTGGAGGTCCAGGCCGGCCTGGCCGAGGTCGTCAAGGCGGGTTTCATCGCGGACCCGCGCATCCTCGAGCTGCTGGAGGCCGATCCGACCGGGGCGGCGCATCTGCCCGAGCTGGTGGAGCGTTCGATCCGGGTCAAGGCGGCGGTGGTGTCCGGGGACCCCCGGGAGGCCGGGGGCAGGGAGATCCTCAACTACGGTCACACCCTCGCGCACGCCATCGAGAAGATCGAGAACTTCACCTGGCGTCACGGCGCCGCGGTCTCGGTCGGGATGGTGTTCGCCGCGGAGCTCTCCCGGCGGGTCGCGGGCCTTGATGACACCACCGCCGCGCGCCACCGTGAGCTGCTGCGGGAGATCGGGTTGCCGGTGGAGTACCGCGGGGACCGCTGGCCGAGCCTGCTCGACGCGATGCGGGTCGACAAGAAGGCACGCGGGCGCCGCCTGCGTTTCGTCGTGCTGGAGGCACTGGGMCGGGCACGGTCGTTCGACGATCCGGAGCCGGAGCACCTGATCGCAGCGTATCGGGCCGTCGCGGCGGGAAGCGCGCCCGTGGTGGAGGCCTGACGCGAGCGGACTGACGGCGAGCGGACTGGGAGCGAGCGGTCCGGCGGGCGAACCGGCCGCCAGCTCTCGAAGCGCCACCAGTTGGCCTGTGCGGCAGTGGCGATCCGGATCTGTAGACTTTGCCGCGGCCAGAAACGGTGACGAGCGACAGGCTGGCGATCGAGTACGGATCGATCGACCGGGCGGCGACCGGAACGGAGAGACACGCGCAGTGGCGACAACGAACGACCTGAAGAACGGCATGACGCTCGACATCGACGGGGTGTTGTGGAACGTCGTCGGATTCCAGCACGTCAAGCCGGGCAAGGGCGGGGCGTTCGTCCGGACGACGCTGAAGAACGTGCTTTCCGGCAAAGTCGTCGACCGGACCTTCAACGCCGGCGTCAAGGTCGAGGTAGCGACGGTGGACCGTCGCGAGATGACCTATCTGTACCGGGATGGCGCGGATTTCGTGTTCATGGACAGTGAGTCCTACGAGCAGATTCCGGTCCCGCCGGACGTGGTGGGCACCGCCGCGGACTACATGCTCGAGAACACGACGGCGACGGTGGCGCTGCACGACGACGCACCGCTGTACGTGGAGCTGCCGGCCAGCGTCGAGCTGATCATCTCGGAGACCGACCCGGGTGTCCAGGGTGACCGGTCGACCGGCGGGACCAAGCCCGCGACCGTCGAGACGGGCGCGAACATCCAGGTTCCGCTGTTCATCGCCAAGGGTGAGAAGGTCAAGGTCGACACCCGCGATGGTCGGTACCTCGGTCGGGTGACGAACTGAGCGCCAGGTCCAAGGCGCGAAAGCGCGCGCTCGACATTCTCTACGAGGCGGACATGCGGTCGTTGCGGCCGATGGAGACCCTGGCCGCCCGCCGTGCGCAGTCCGACCCCCCGGTGCCTGACTACGCCTCCGACCTGGTCGAGGGCGTGGTCGCGCATCTTGGCGACATCGACCGCCATATCGCCAGCCATGCGCAGGGGTGGGCGATCGACCGGATGCCTCCGGTCGATCGCAACATCCTGCGGATCGCGGTGCTCGAACTGTTCTGGCGGACCGACGTGCCGGACGGCGTCGTGATCGACGAGGCGGTGCGGCTGGCGAAGACCATCTCCACCGAGCGGTCGCCCGCGTTCGTGAACGGTCTGCTGGCCAGCCTGCTGCAGGAGAAGCCCGAGCTGCTGCGGGAGGGCACTGAATCGGCCGAGCCGGCGGAGGCTGGCGAGGATGTGGCGCGGGCCGAAGGTGCGACGCGCACGGAGCCGGCCGAGAGCTGACCGGCCGAGAGCTGATCAGCCGACGGTGAGCTGATCGGAGCGGGAGTCCGCTCGCGGGTGATGGTTACGAGCCGGGTGACGGTTCGATCCGGCTGGCGGGCCCGGAAGCCGTGGTGTCCCGGTACGTCACCGCTGTGACGTACCGGGTCTTCCCCCAGAGAAGATCACTACTGGTGCTGGCGTACGTGTGCTGGTTCGCCTGCTGTTTCGGTGCTGAGCGGCCGGTACCCCCCGGAACCAGCTGCCCCTCGTGCGAGTCGTGCGATGTTCTGGCGGTGCGACGTTCTGGTGCGCCCGGTTCAGGTGCCGGACCTGGACCTAGGCGTCGGACGCGGCCGGCTCGCTGCCCTGCTCGGGTGAAAGCACGCCCCACGACACGAGCTGCTCGGTGAGCTTGCTCGGCGAGGTGTCGTAGATCACCGCGAGGGAGCGCAGGTCCTCGTAACGGATAGAGAGCACGCGCCCGTTGTAGTCGCCGCGCTGGCTCTGGATCGTGGCCGCGTACCGGGCCAGCGGACCGCCCTGCTCCTTGGGAACCTGCGCGAGACGCTCCAGGTCGAGGACGATGCGCGGCGACTGCTCCAGCGGCGCCACGGTCGAGCCCTCGGGGAGAAGCTCGCCGACCGGAACGCCGTAGAACTCGGCCAGCTCAGAGAGCCGCTGGACGGTTACCGCGCGGTCCCCCCGCTCGTAGGAGCCCACCACGACGGCCTTCCACCGACCGTGCGACTTCTCCTCGACGCCATGGAGCGAGAGCCCCTGCTGGGTGCGTATCGCGCGCAGCCGAGCACCGAGCGCCTTCGCATAGTCGGACATCGAAGTGCCCACTCCTGTCGTGGTCGATCAGTTGGAACCGAGGGCTCTTGCCGCCGGCGGTTACCGATAGTAGTGCCCGCCGGGTTGAGACTCGACACCCGGGGGGTCGTGTCGCCTCTTTCTTTGTACCACTTTCTGTAGCCTTCCGGTTGCGGCCGGCATTAGCGCTGTCGGCACTTCCCGGCTACGGTGAGGATCTGTGCTCGTCGTCTGCCTACGGTGACGTGTAGTGACGATTGAAGTCCTCGGTATACGGAGCATCGTGATTCACGTCACTCTCGGCAACGGCTCGCCGAGGTTTGTGAAGTCGTGTGCGGGACCCGTCCGTGTGAGGACGACGTGTTCCCCGCCGCCGCCCCCCATGCCGCACTGACCGGCTACGCAGCTCCTGACCTGGCTGGTACGGTCGCGGAGACCGCTCCTTTAAGGACCGTCCAGTGAGGCGGGGAAGGAGGGACACCTCGTGGCTGCGGCCGCGCAAGGCGATCCTGCCCGTAACACACCCGGAAACATGCCCGGGGCCACCTCGCGCCCACCTGCCGAGGACTCCGACGGCGCGGTGGACGTGGTGGGCCGGACCAGCGACGATGACGCCGTGGCCGGGCCGCGCGGGCGTGCCGACCGGCCTGGATTGAGCCGTACTGTGCTCTCCGCCGCCGATATGAACCGGGTTGTGAGCCGGATGGCGCACCAGGTACTGGAGAAGACCTCGGGCGGTGACGGTGTGCTCCTGCTCGGCATCCCGACCCGTGGTGTTCCGCTCGCGCAGCGGCTGGCGCGCAGAGTGGCCGCGGTCGAAGGCGTGAATCTGCCGGTCGGTTCGCTCGACCCGACGATGTACCGGGACGACCTGCGGCTGCGCGGGGTTCGCCCGCTCGAGGTGACCGAGATCCCGGAATGCGGAGTGGACGGAATGGTCGTCGTTCTCGTCGATGACGTCCTGTACTCGGGCCGCACCGTCCGGGCCGCRCTCGACGCGCTCTCGGCCTATGGCCGGCCGCGTGCGGTCCAGCTCGCCGTGCTGGTCGATCGAGGCCACCGCGAGCTCCCGATCCGAGCTGACTACGTGGGGAAGAACATGCCCACCTCGCGACGCGAGTCGGTCGCCGTTCGGCTGCGTGAGGTCGACGGCGCGGACGCCGTGCTCATCGTCTCCGCGGACGCGCTGTGACCGCGCCCGCGAGCAGGCGCCGCAGCGGACCTCGGCGGTGGGTGTGAAACGCCACCTGCTCTCCACCGCTGACCTGCTGCTGGACGACGCGCTGCTCGTGCTCGACACGGCGGACCGGATGGCGCGGGTCGCCGACGCGCCGGTCCGCAAGCTGCCGACACTTCGCGGCCGGACCGTCGTCAACCTCTTCTTCGAGGATTCCACCCGCACCCGCACCTCCTTCGAAGTCGCCGCCAAGAGACTCTCGGCCGATGTGATCAATTTTTCGGCGCGAGGGTCAAGCGTGTCGAAGGGCGAGAGCCTGAAGGACACGGCGCAGACCCTGGAGGCCATGGGGGCGGATGCGGTGGTCTGTCGCCATTCGGCCAGTGGCGCGCCGCACCGGCTCGCATCCTGGGTGCACGGCAGCGTGGTGAACGCGGGGGATGGGACGCATGAGCATCCGACCCAGGCCCTGCTCGACGCCTTCACGATCCGCCGCCGGCTCGGCCGGCTGGACGGGCTCGCCGTCACGATCGTCGGGGACGTCCTGCACTCCCGGGTCGCGCGGTCGAACATCTGGCTGCTGACGACGCTGGGTGCGCAGGTCACCGTGGTCGCGCCGCCGACCCTGCTCCCGCTGGGCATCGACGGGTGGCCGGTCGGGGTCTCCTACGACCTCGACGCGGTGCTGCCCAAGACCGACGTCGTGATGATGTTGCGCGTGCAACGGGAACGGATGTCCGCGGCGTTCTTCCCCAGCGAGCGGGAGTACAGCCGGCGTTACGGCCTCGACGCGGACCGTGCCGCGCTCATGCCGGAGCACGCGCTGGTGATGCATCCCGGGCCGATGGTCCGGGGCATGGAGATCGCCTCCTCCGTGGCGGACTCACCGCGGTCGACGGTGGTCGACCAGGTCGCCAACGGGGTGAGCGTCCGGATGGCCGTCCTCTATCTGCTGCTGGGTGGCGGCACCGACCGGGAGACCACATGACATCGGTGATCGTGCTGCGTGGCGTCAGTCCCCTGGGGGGCGACCCCCGAGACCTGGTGATCGCGGGCGGGCGGATCGCCGCGGTCACGCCGCCCGGCGGCGGTGAGCACACCAGCGTCGTCGCGGACGCCGCCGACGGTGCGGCCGGCGGAACCCGGCGCGGCCCGCTGATCGTCGACGGCGCGGGCCTCATCGCACTGCCCGGGTTCGTCGACCTGCACACACATCTGCGCGAGCCCGGGCGCGAGGATGCCGAGACCGTCGAGTCGGGCACCCGGGCCGCGGCGCTGGGTGGTTACACGGCGGTGTTCGCGATGGCGAACACCGACCCGGTCGCGGACACCGCCGGAGTGGTGGAGCAGGTGTGGCGGCTCGGCCAGGACGCCGGGCACTGCGAGGTGCGTCCGGTCGGTGCCGTGACCAAGGGGCTCGCCGGCTCCCAGCTCGCCGAGCTGGGAGCCATGGCGACGTCCGCGGCTGCGGTGCGGATGTTCTCCGACGACGGGCACTGCGTGTCCGACGCGCTGCTCATGCGCCGCGCGCTGGAGTACGTCAAGGCGTTCGACGGCGTGGTCGCGCAGCACGCGGAGGAGCCTCGGCTCACCGCCGGGGCGCAGATGAACGAGGGCGCGATGGCCGCCTGCCTCGGCCTGCCCGGCTGGCCCGCGGTCGCCGAGGAGGCGATCATCGCGCGTGACGCGCTGCTCGCCGGCCATGTCGACTCGCGTCTGCACGTCTGTCACGTCTCCACGGCCGGCTCGGTCGAGATCATCCGGTGGGCGAAGGCGAAGGGGTGGCGGGTCACCGCCGAGGTGACCCCGCACCACCTGTTGCTCACCGAAGATCTGGTGGCTTCGTACGACCCGGTGTACAAGGTCAATCCGCCGTTGCGCACCAAAGCCGACACAGAGGCACTGCGAGCCGGGCTGGCGGACGGCACGATCGACTGTGTGGCAACTGATCACGCCCCGCATGCACCAGAGGACAAGGAAACCGAGTGGGCCGCCGCTCGGCCGGGGATGCTCGGGCTCGAGACGGCGCTGTCGGTGGTGATCGAGACGATSGTCACGACCGGGCATCTCGACTGGTCCGATGTGGCCGACCGCATGGCAGCCGCGCCCGCGCGGATCGGCGGGGTGGCCGACACCGTGCTGGACGTCGCGCAGTTCGCGCAGGTGGGTACGTCCGCGACGCTCACACTGCTCGATCCGCAGGCGCAGCGGGTGATCGACCCTGCTGCCTTCGCCAGCCGGAGCACGAACACTCCGTACCGTGGCCGCACGCTCCCCGGGGTGATCCGCGCGACCTTCCTCCGGGGCCGTCCCACCGTGCTCGACGGGAAGATCGTATGAGCTTGACGTCCCGCGGAGCCCCCGCCTTGGGGATGGCGCCATTCGCCCTGGCCGGGCCGGTCGTCGCGGTCGGCAGACCGAGTGGCGCGGCCCTGCACCTCCTGCTCGCCTTCGGGTTGCTGCTGCTCGCGGTGGCCTTCGTCGGCGCGATGCGACGGGCCTGGAGCGGCCGGGCGCAGGAGCAGGAGGAGGACCTGCCGGACCTGCCCGAACCGCCGGAGCAGACCGGGAACGTGCTGGCCGCGCCGCTGCGCGGAAGGTATCTCGGCACCGTCGACGCGGGGCACTGGCGGGAGTGGATCGCGGCCCGCGGGCTCGCCGGGCACGACGGCGACTACATCGCCGTCTACGAGCAGGGCGTCCGGGTCGACCGCGACGGCCATGCCTTCTGGATTCCCCGCGAGGCCGTGCGTGGCGCCCGGCTCGAGCGTGGGCATGCGGGGAAGGTCGCCGCGCCGAGCCGGCTCGTGGTCGTCGCCTGGTCCTTTGACGGCCGGGAGCTGGAGACCGGGTTCCGCGGCGAGGACAGGGCGCGCCAGCCCCGGGTCGTGCGATCCGTCCACGACCTGATCGGGCCGATGCCGACGGCGCCACTGCCCGGGGACATCACCTCGCCGCATGCGGTGCCGCGGGTTCGGGCCAGGTTGAGGCCGCGCGTCACGACGCCGCGTCCGACGCCCACTCCCGGGGCGGTGAGTCCCGAGGCGGCTGGTGCCGGTGCGGCCGGCCGCCGCGTTCCCGGTCCCGGTCCCGGTCCCGCCACGATGCCGATTCCGGTGATCGGTCGCCAGCCCCGCCGGCGGAGCGGGAATCCGCTGCCGGGGAACCAGCCGAGGCTGCCCGCGAACGGCACGGCCGGCCATCCGGTGGGGACACCCCACCTGGGCGGGCCGACCAGCACGTCGCCCGTCCCGACCGGTTCCATGCCGACCGGTCCCGTCCCGACCCGTCCGGTCTCGACGGGACCTGTCCCGACGGGACCCGTTCCGACCAGCGCGGCCCACACGGGATCGCACGAGGTGGAGGCCCACACCACCGGCATCCGGCGTACGGGGGCCCACGGCGTGGTCTCCTACGGCGGTTCGCTCGCCGGCGGCGGCACCCAGGAGACGGCGGTGCCCGGCACAGGCGGATACCCCACAGGTGGCTATCCGGCCACCGGGGGCTATCCGACCGGGGGCTACCCCGCAGGTGCGCAGACGGGGGGCGTCCCGGTGGCCGGCGGGCATGCGACGGGCGCGCACGGGTTTGCGACGGGCGCGCACAGCACGGGCGCGTATGAGACGCAGGGGTACGACACGGGCGGTTACCACACCGCCGGCTACGACACCGCCGGGTTCGACCAGGGCGGGTTTGACACGGGTGCCTATGGAACGGCCGGCCACAGCGCCGTGCCGCCCGGTACCCGCGGCTACGACACCGGTGCCTACGAGGTGGGGCGCCTTCCCGAGCGGGAGCGGCCGGGGCAGTATTCCGGGCCGGGTGCGGCCGGCTATCACGGCGGTCAGCCCGCCGATGCCGCGCGCCAGCCGTGGGCCGGCGCTCCGGCCGCGGGCTGGTCCCCTGACCCGGATCGCGACGCGTTCGCTGTACCCCCGCCGCCGTCGTCGCCGACGGGCGAGCGGGTGCCGGGATGGGAGTAACGACGATGACCACCAGACGGGTGACAAGCGACATCACCGGCACGAGTGGCAGGAACAGGGCAGAGGTGAGCCGGTGAGCGGCTTCGACAGGCAGCCTGCCCCGCCGGACGGCGGGCGGCCGGGAACGGGCCGGCAGGCGGTGCTCATGCTGGAGGACGGCCGGAGCTTCGCCGGGGAGGCCTTCGGGTCGGTCGGCGAGGCGTTCGGTGAGGCGGTCTTCTCCACCGGAATGACCGGATACCAGGAGACGATCACCGATCCGTCATATCACCGGCAGATCGTCATCATGACGGCGCCGCACATCGGCAACACCGGTGTGAACGACCTGGACTACGAGTCCGAGCGCATCCAGGTCGCGGGCTTCGTGGTGCGCGACCCGAGCCGGCTCGCGTCGAACTGGCGGGCGCAGCGCACCCTCGACGAGGAGCTCGAGAACGCCGGCGTGGTCGGGATCAGCGGGATCGACACCCGGGCGCTCACCCGCCACCTGCGTGAGCGGGGCGCGATGCGCTGCGGGATCAGCAGCACCGACACCGATCTCGACTCGCTGCTGGAACGGGTTCAGGCCTCGCCCGAGATGGTGGGTGCCGACCTCGCACCGGAGGTCAGCACCACCACTCCGTATGTCGTCGAGGCGCGGTCGGGCCTGCCGGTCTTCCGGATCGCGGCCCTCGACCTGGGCATCAAGCGCAACACGCCCGTCTCCATGGCCGCACTGGGCTGCGAGGTGCACGTCCTGCCGGCCCGCAGCACCGCCCAGGAGCTGCTGGCGCTCTCGCCCGACGGCGTCTTCCTCTCGAACGGGCCTGGTGACCCGGCCAGTGCCGACTACGCGGTCGAGACGCTCACCGGCGTGCTCGACGCGGGCGTCCCGGTCTTCGGGATCTGCTTCGGCAACCAGGTGCTCGCCCGGGCGCTGGGGTTCGAGACGTACAAGCTGACCTACGGCCACCGGGGCGTCAACCAGCCGGTCGCCGACACCCGGACCGGCCGGATCGCCGTGACCAGCCACAACCACGGCTTCGCGGTGCGCGCACCGCTCACGGGGACCACCGACACGCCCTACGGGCGCGTGGCGGTGAGTCATGTGGCCCTCAACGATGACGTGGTCGAGGGTCTGACCTGCCTGGACGTACCGGCATTCAGCGTCCAGTTCCATCCGGAGGCGGCGCCTGGCCCGCACGACGCCCACGGACTGTTCGACCGGTTCTGCGGCCTCATGGCTGCCGGCAGGCGGAAGCGGGGAGAAGCCTGATGCCCAGGCGCGAGGACCTGAGGTCCGTGCTGGTGATCGGCTCCGGGCCGATCGTCATCGGCCAGGCGTGCGAGTTCGACTATTCCGGCACCCAGGCCTGTCGGGTGCTGCGGGCCGAGGGCCTGCGGGTGATCCTGGTCAACAGCAACCCGGCGACGATCATGACTGACCCGGAGATCGCCGACGCGACCTACATCGAGCCGATCACCACCGAGATCGTCACGAAGATCATCGAACGGGAGCGCCCCGACGCGATCCTGGCGACGATGGGCGGCCAGACCGCGCTCAACACCGCGGTCGCCCTGCACGACGCCGGGGTGCTGGAGCAGTACGGGGTGCTCCTGATCGGCGCCAACATCGACGCCATCCGCTCCGGAGAGGACCGGCAGGCGTTCAAGGACATCGTCGCCTCGGTGGACGGTGAGACCGCCCGCAGCGCGATCTGCACCACGGTCGAGGAGTGCCTCGCCGCCGCGGACGAGTTCTCCTACCCCGTCGTGATCCGTCCGAGCTACACCCTCGGCGGCGCCGGCAGCGGCTTCGCGCACGATGTCGAGGAACTGCGCCGGATGGCCGCCTTCGGCCTGGCGGCGAGCCCGTCCACCGAGGTGCTCGTCGAGGAGTCCGTGCTCGGCTGGAAGGAGTTCGAGCTCGAGCTCATGCGTGACCGCGCCGACAACGTGGTCGTCGTCTGCTCGATCGAGAACATCGACCCGATGGGCGTGCACACCGGCGACTCGGTGACGGTGGCGCCGGCACTGACCCTGACCGACCGCGAGTACCAGCGCATGCGCGACATGTCGATCGCGGTCATGCGCGCGGTCGGGGTGGACGCGGGCGGGTGCAACATCCAGTTCGCGGTCGACCCGGCCACCGGCCGCCAGGTCGTGATCGAGATGAACCCCCGGGTGTCCCGCTCCTCCGCGCTGGCGTCGAAGGCGACGGGCTTCCCGATCGCCAAGATCTCGGCGAAGCTGGCGCTCGGCTACACCCTCGACGAGATCCCCAACGACATCACGCGCACGACCCCGGCCGCCTTCGAGCCGACTCTCGACTACGTGGTCGTGAAGGTGCCGCGGTTCGCCTTCGAGAAGTTCCCGGGGGCGGACACGACGCTGACCACGACGATGAAGTCCGTCGGCGAGGCGATGGGGGTCGGCCGCAGCTTCGCCGAGGCGCTGCAGAAGGCGCTGCGGTCGATGGAGCAGCCCGGCCTCGCGTTCAGCTTCACCACGCCGACCGAGTCCGTCGAGGACCTGCTCGCCGAGGCACGTGTCCCGCACGACGGGCGGCTGCGCTGCGTGCAGCAGGCGCTGCTCGCCGGTGCCGAGCCGGCCGAGGTGACCGCGCAGACCGGCATCGACCCCTGGTTCGTCGACCAGATCGTCTACCTCAACGAGATCGCCGCGTCGCTGACCCGTGACCCGGAGGGGATCCGCCGGGCGAAGCGGGCCGGCTTCTCCGACGCCCAGCTCGCGGCCCTGCTGGGCACCAAGGAGGACGTGGTCCGGTCGTTCCGGCATCGGGCCGGGATCCGTCCCGTCTACAAGACGGTCGACACCTGTGCCGCCGAGTTCGCGTCCGAGACGCCTTATCACTACTCGTCGTATGACGAGGAGACCGAGGTCGCGCCCAGCGACCGCCCGCGGGTGATCGTGCTCGGCAGCGGGCCCAACCGCATCGGCCAGGGCATCGAGTTCGACTACGCCTGCTGCCACGCGGTGATGGCGCTGTCCGAGGCCGGCTACGAGGCGGTGATGGTCAACTGCAACCCGGAGACGGTCTCCACCGACTACGACACCGCCGACCGCCTCTACGTCGAGCCGCTGACCGTCGAGGACGTGCTGGAGGTCATCCACGCCGAGTCGCAGGCGGGCCCGCTGGCCGGAGTGGTCGTTTCGCTGGGCGGCCAGACCCCGCTCGGCATCGCCGCCGCGCTGGCCGACGCGGGCGTGCCGATCGCCGGCACTCCGCCGAAGGCCATCCACCTCGCCGAGGACCGCGGCCAGTTCGGCCAGGTGCTCGACAAGGCGAACCTGCCCTCGCCGCCGCACGGCGTGGCCACCTCGTACGCGGAGGYACGAACCGTCGCCGACCGGATCGGTTACCCGGTGCTGGTACGGCCGTCCTACGTGCTGGGCGGGCGCGGGATGGAGATCGTCTACGACGACGCCATGCTGCGCGACTACATCGAGCGGGCGACGCAGATCTCGCCCGAGCACCCGGTGCTGGTCGACCGCTTCCTCGACGACGCGATCGAGATCGACGTCGACGCGCTCTACGACGGCTCCGAGCTGTACCTCGCCGGAGTGATGGAGCACATCGAGGAGGCCGGGGTGCACTCCGGTGACTCCGCCTGCGCGCTGCCCCCGATCACCCTCGGGCGTTCGGAGCTCGACCGGATCCGCGAGTCGACCCGGCTGATCGCCGAGGGCGTCGGCGTGCGCGGGCTGCTCAACGTGCAGTACGCCCTGCAGTCCGACGTCCTGTACGTCCTGGAGGCCAACCCGCGGGCCTCGCGGACCGTGCCGTTCGTCTCCAAGGCGACGGCGGTCCCGCTGGCCAAGGCCGCGGCCCGGGTGATGCTCGGCGCGACGGTGCCCGAGCTGCGGGCCGAGGGCCTGCTGCCGGCGCATGGTGACGGCGCGACACTGCCGCTGGACTCGCACATCTCCGTCAAGGAGGCCGTGCTGCCCTTCGGTCGCTTCCGCGACGCGGGAGGCCACGGAGTGGACACCGTGCTCGGCCCGGAGATGCGTTCCACCGGTGAGGTGATGGGCATCGATGACGGCTTCGGGACGGCCTACGCCAAGTCGCAGGCCGCCGCGTACGCGTCGCTGCCGACCTTCGGACGGGTGTTCGTCTCGGTGGCGAACCGCGACAAGCGGGCGATGATCTTCCCGATCAAGCGGCTGGCGGATCTCGGTTTCGTCGTCTACGCGACAGCCGGGACGGCGGACGTGCTGCGACGCAACGGGGTCAAGGCCGTGGTCCTGGGCAAGCATCGGGCTCCCAGCGAGGACCTCATCGACTGCGTTGAAATGATCACCTCTGGCCAGATCGATCTGGTCATCAACACACCCTGGGGTGTCGGACCGCGGCTGGACGGCTACGAGATCCGCACCGCCTGCGTCAGCGCCGGGGTTCCCTGCATCACGACCATCCAGGCGGCTGCCGCGTGCGTGCAGGGTATCGAGTCCCTCGTTCGGGGTGAGCTCGGGGTGCGACCGCTGCAGGACTACCACGCCGCGCTGCGGGCGGCCTGGGAGAAGTGACGGCGGTGCCCGCACGGGTGCCGCCCGTGCGGGCACCGGCTCGGATGGGTGCCGGGCCGGACCGGCGCTGGCTCGGATGGGTGGTGGATGGATGACAGGGGGCCGACCGGTGACGTCACAGAGCCATTCATGGTCGGGCCGGTTGTGGGTGCCACCGGCCGGCCGGCCGCCGATCGCGGTCGCGCTGGACGCCCCGGACGGGGCCACCGCGCTGGACTGGGCTCGCGCGGTCGCGCCACACTGCGCCGTCCTGAAGATCGGCCTGGAGCTCTTCCTTCGGGAGGGTGGCGCGGTGGTGAATGCGCTGCGTGACGAAGGTCTGCTGGTTCAGGCGGGTTCGGTGGGGTCTGCCGGGGCGGGCCACACCCTCGGATCCCTGACGGAGGGTGACCACTCCGCACTGTCGAGTCCGGCCGATCCGGCCGGGCCGGCCGGATCCGCACCGGAGCTCTTCCTCGATCTGAAGCTGCACGACATCCCGGCGACGGTCGCCGGCGGGATGCGTTCGCTGGCCGTCCTGGCGCCTCGGTTCGTGACGGTGCACGCGGCCGGAGGGGCCGCGATGATCAGGGCCGCGGTCGAGGCGGCGCCCGAGGTCCACGTGACCGCGGTCACGGTTCTCACCTCTCTGGATGCCGCCGCGCTCGCCTCCATCGGCCTGTCGGGACCGCCCTCGGACGCCGTTCGCAGACTCGCCGTGCTTGCCGTGGAGGCCGGCGCGAGGGCTCTCGTCTGCAGCCCGAAAGAGGCCTCCTTGGTCCGCGGAGAGCTCGGCGAAACTGTGACTCTCATCACACCTGGGGTCCGTCCGGAGGGCTCGGAGCAGGCCGACCAGGCACGTGTCGCAACCCCGGAACGGGCGCTCGCGGACGGTTCGGACCTTCTGGTGATCGGTCGTCCGATCACCTCCGCGAGCGATCGGGCCGTGGCCGCCGCCACTCTCGCCGCCAGGGTTACTCCACTCCGGTAGGTCGTTGACCTGCGGAAACGCCACTCGGTGCAGGTCGGGGCGCTCTTGGTGTCCGTCGGCCGGTACGGTGGGGCCGCCAAGGTCCGAAAGCGTCCTGCGCATGCGACACAGGGCATTCATCCGATCAAAGGCTGTGTCTTGTGGGGACAATGCCCGGCGATCGGAGTGATGCAGCTCGGCTGGACCGAGGAGCCTCTTCCTCGCTAGTTTGCGCGGCGCGATCACCACATTGAGGAGGCGTACCCGTGACCCTGCCGCCCCTGACGCCCGAGCAGAGGGCCGCCGCCCTCGAGAAAGCTGCGCTGGCTCGTAAGCAGCGCGCCGAACTCAAGGAGCGGTTGAAGAAGGGGGAGATCAGTCTTGCCGCGGTTCTCGAGCTCGCGGATGGCGATGAGGTCGTCGGCAAGATGAAGGTTTCCGCGGTCTTGGAGTCGCTTCCCGGGGTGGGCCGAGTTCGGGCCCAGAAGATCCGGGAGCGACTTGGAATCAGCCCCACCCGCCGCCTGCGCGGGCTCGGGGCCAAGCAGCGTGCCGCGCTCCTGGAGGAGTTCGGCGCCGGCGCATGAGTGACCGTGGCGCGGCGTGATGGACCTGCGTTCCCGGGAACACCGGTAACGGCCCGTGACGGTCTTCACCTGTTGGTGTTGATGCCGCGAGGCGTCGACACGTTCCGGTGTCACGGCAGTTCATTGCGTTGCGTCAATCGCTTCGGTTGCTCAATCGCCGGCGGGACGCCGATGCGTTCTCATCGAATGCCGGGACCCAAAGCCCCCGGCATGCTGATGACGCTCGCATCCGTTAGGCGCGCCGGTCGGGTGCCATCCGTTGGGCTACCCGACCGGGAACCCTTTGGGCTCGCATACCACTGAGGTGAGTGCGGGAACCCGTACTTTGATGGCATCTAGATGACGATCCTCCGTCTGCTGACGGCAGGGCGGCGGTGGATGTTCGCCGGCGCCGCGCCCCGGCCACGGCCGGGGCGCCGACGTGCCCACCACCGAACCTGCGCCGCCCGGTGGGCGGGCTCTAAGGTGTCGGAATGGGACTCACCGTGTTGTCGGGGCCGTCGGGAGTGGGCAAGGGCACGATCGTTGCCGCTGTCCGCCGGCTGCACCCGGAGGTCTGGGTGTCCGTCAGCGTGACGACACGCGCGCCGCGACCGGGTGAGACCGACGGCGTCGAGTACCACTTCGTCGACGCCGAGGAGTTCGCCCACATGGTCAAGGTGGGTGAGTTCGTCGAGCACGCGATGTTCGCCGGGCACGCCTACGGCACCCCCCGCGGGCCACTGGAGGAGCGGATCGCCGCCGGTGCGCCCTGCCTGCTGGAGATCGAGCTGCAGGGCGCACGGCAGGTCAGGTCCGCCATGCCGCAGGCCCGTTTCGTCTTCCTCGCCCCGCCCACGTGGGACGAGCTCGTCCGTCGTCTCACCGGGCGGGGCACGGAGGGGGACGACGTCATCAGGCGGCGTCTCGACCGAGCCCGCATCGAGCTCGCCGCCGAGACGGAGTTCGACGAGGTCATCGTGAACGACGAGGTCACAGCCGCCGCGGAGCGGTTGGTAGGCTTGATGACCAGCTCGTCACACTAGTGTGACGAGCGACGCTGTGTACATCCGGCGCTGTGTACGTGTGGCACCGCGTGCACGTACGACACCGCTGTACCCACGGCATCGCTGTACCCAAGGGCCCGGCCCGCGCCCGCCGTGGCGCGGCCTCCCATCGCCCCACCCGGAAGGACACCGTGTCCGGTACCGTCGCCCAGCCTGAGGGCATCACCAACCCGCCGATCGACGAGCTGCTCGAGGCCACCGACTCCAAGTACAGCCTCGTGATCTACGCCGCCAAGCGGGCTCGTCAGATCAACGCCTACTACTCCCAGCTCGGTGAGGGCCTCCTGGAGTATGTCGGCCCCCTCGTCGAGACGACGAGTGCGCAGGAGAAGCCGCTGTCGATCGCGCTTCGCGAGATCAACTCGGGCCTGCTCACCCACGAGACGATCACCGACCCGCTGCCTCCGGTCTCCTGACCGGGCAGCCTCGCCGGTGTTCGCCGTGACGACCGGGGCCGTGCACCGGCCCGCGGCACTCGGTGGGTGACACGCCGGTGTCACCCACACCGCCCGTGTCACCCACACCGCCCCCCGGGGAGGTGCCCTCGGGTGACGCCGGCCGGCGGCCCAGGGTGGTCCTCGGAGTGTCCGGTGGGATCGCCTCGTACAAGGCCGTCGAGGTTCTGCGCCAGCTGACCGAGACCGGGCACCAGGTGCGCGTCGTCCCGACGGCGGCCGCACTGCGGTTCGTCGGCGAGGTCACCTGGGCGGCGCTGTCCGGGCAGCCGGTCAGCACCGACCTGTTCACCGATGCCGAGGACGTCGCGCATGTCCGGGTCGGCCGGGAGGCCGACCTCGTGCTGGTCGTGCCGGCCACCGCCGACCTGATGGCACGTGCCGCGGCCGGCCGCGCCGACGACCTGCTCACCGGCACCCTCCTGACCGCGACCTGCCCGGTGATCTTCGCTCCGGCGATGCACACCGAGATGTGGCAGCACCCGGCGACCCGGGCGAACGTGGCGCTCCTGCGGGAGCGGGGCGTCCTGGTGCTGGAGCCGGCGGTCGGGCGGCTGACCGGAGCGGACTCCGGCCCGGGCCGGCTGCCGGACCCGGTGGAGATCGCCGCGGTCGCCCGGGCGGTCCTCGCCCGTGGTGCCGGCGGCGCCCGGCCCGATCTCGCCGGCCGGCGCGTTCTCATCAGCGCCGGCGGCACCCGTGAGTACCTCGACCCCGTGCGTTTCCTCGGGAACGCCTCCAGCGGCCGGCAGGGGTACGCGCTGGCCCGGGCCGCGGTGGCCCGCGGGGCGGAGGTCACCGTCGTCGCGGCGAACGTGGCGCTGTCCGACGTCGCGGGTGCGTCCATCCTGCGGGTCGGTTCGGCGGAGCAGCTGCGGACCGCGGTGCATGAGCGCGCGCCGGGCGCCGATGTGGTGATCATGGCGGCCGCGGTCGCCGACTTCCGGCCCGCGGCGGAGCATCAGTACAAGATCAAAAAGGATGCCGGGGCGCCGGAGAGCATCGAGCTGACCCGTAATCCCGACGTGCTCGCGGAGCTCGTCCGCGACCGGCGGCCGGGCCAGGTCCTGGTGGGGTTCGCGGCGGAGACCGGCGGCCCCGACGGCGGGGTGCTGGAGCTCGCCCGGGCCAAGCTCGCCCGCAAACCGGTGGACCTCCTGGTGGTCAACCAGGTGGGCGCCGGGCTCGGCTTCGAGGTCGAGCACAACAGCGCTGTGCTGCTGGACCGGGCCGGCACAGCGACGGACGTCCCGCTGATGAGCAAGGACCTGCTCGCGCACCGCATTTTCGATCATGTTGTCGGTATGCTCGGATGAGCCCGCCGTGGGTGGTGCGCCTACTACTGATTCAACCTCGGTAAACTGCGTCGGTATCAGTCCTGATCTCCCAGGGGGTAATTCCAGTGGCGACGCGCCTTTTCACGTCCGAGTCCGTCACGGAGGGGCACCCGGACAAGATCGCTGACCAGATCAGCGACTCGATTCTCGATGCCATGCTCAAGGACGACCCGAAGAGCCGGGTCGCCGTGGAGACCCTGATCACCACCGGCCAGGTGCATGTCGCCGGTGAGGTGACCACCAAGACCTACGTCGACATCGCCTCGGTGGTTCGTGAGCGGATCCTGGAGATCGGCTACGACTCCTCCAAGAAGGGCTTCGACGGCGCGTCCTGCGGCGTGAGCGTCTCCATCGGCGCCCAGTCGCCCGACATCGCCCAGGGTGTCGACACGGCGCACGAGGCGCGGGTCGGTGGCTCGACCGAGGACGACCTCGACCGTCAGGGTGCCGGCGACCAGGGCCTGATGTTCGGCTTCGCCTGCGACGAGACGCCCGAGCTGATGCCGCTGCCGATCGCGCTGGCGCACCGCCTCGCTCGTCGGCTGTCGGCGGTCCGCAAGGACGGTCAGGTCGGCTACCTGCGTCCGGACGGCAAGACCCAGGTGACCATCGAGTACGAGGACGGCAAGCCGGTCCGGCTCGACACGGTCGTCGTCTCCTCGCAGCACGCCGCGGACATCGACCTCGACACGCTGCTCGCGCCCGACGTCGCCGAGTACGTCGTCGAGCCCGAGCTGGCGCTGCTGGAGATCGCCACCGAGGGCCGCCGGCTGCTGGTGAACCCAACCGGGCGTTTCGAGATCGGTGGCCCGATGGGCGACGCCGGCCTCACCGGGCGCAAGATCATCGTCGACACCTACGGCGGCTACGCCCGGCACGGTGGCGGCGCGTTCTCCGGCAAGGACCCGTCCAAGGTCGACCGGTCGGCCGCCTACGCCATGCGCTGGGTCGCCAAGAACGTGGTGGCCGCGGGCCTCGCGAGCCGCTGCGAGGTGCAGGTCGCCTACGCGATCGGAAAGGCCCACCCGGTCGGTCTGTTCGTGGAGACCTTCGGGACGGGCAAGGTGCCGGACGCCCAGATCCAGGACGCCGTCACCGCGGTCTTCGACCTTCGCCCGGCCGCCATCGTCCGTGACCTCGACCTGCTCCGCCCGATCTACGCGCAGACGGCGGCCTACGGCCACTTCGGCCGTCCCGAGCTCGACTTCACCTGGGAGTCGACCTCGCGTGCCGACTCCCTGGCCGCGGCCGTCAAGGGCTGACCAGCACGCTTTCGTAAGTCCCCGGGGCGGGTCCTGGGCCAGCCGGCCAGGACCTGCCCCGGGCTGTTGTGACCTGTGGTCCGCGGCTACCAGGATGCGGACCGGCGGCTCCGGCACAAGCGCGGTGGCCCGGGCTACCACCCTCGTCGCCGTCGTTGCCGCCGCCCCCTCAAGGTCGCTGCCGAGTAAGACTTGAGGATTTTGGCTATGAGAACGACCAAAATCCTCAAGTCTTGCGGACTGCCAGGTGACTCTGCACCCTTGTTGTTGGTGGATTGACGGCGTTGTGTGGTGGGTGGCCCGGCGGCGTTCGGGTGCGCGCGGGTGGCGTTCAGCGATGCGTGTGCCCGCTGCGCGATGATCCGTGGCCGTTCGGTGATCCGTCGCTGAAGTGGCCCGGCCGCGCTCTGGTTCCGTGGGGCCCGGCTGGTACGAATGCTTGGTGGACGACGGGAGCGCGGTGATCCCGGGCCTCGAAGGCCCGAGCACTGGTGGCTCCACGGGCGCTGGTGGTTCCACGGGCACTGGTGGTTCCACGGGCACTGCCAGCGCCGCGGGCGCGGATCGGTCCGCCAGGCCGACCGGAGCCGGGCGCGGAGCACGAGCGGGCACAGGCGGACGAACGGCCAAAGGTAAGCAGGGCCCCGTCGCGGTGGCTGACGAGCTGCCGGTCGCCCGTGTCGTGATCGACACCCCGCTGGTCCATCTCGACCGGCCGTTCGACTACCTGGTCCCGGCCTCGCTGGCCGCCGCGGTGGTGGCGGGCTCACGGGTGCGGGTCCGGTTCGCCGGGCGTCTGGTGGACGGAATCGTGCTGGAGCGGTGCGCCAGCTCCGACCACGAGGGGCGGCTGGCTCCGATCGCCCGATCGGTGTCCCCGGTGTCCGTGTTGTCGCCGCCGATCGCGAGGCTGGCCCGGTCTGTCGCCGACCGATACGCGGGAACGATGGCCGACGTGCTGCGGCTGGCGGTCCCGCCTCGGCACGCCCGGGCCGAGACGGCGGGCCCGCCGCGGGATGGCGGAGCCGTCGCGTCCCATGCCGACGGTTCGGCCGGTGGACAGGCCGGTGGTTCGGCTGGCCGGCAGGATCCGCCGGCGGTGACCCAATCCGTTCCCGAGCCCGGCCGGGCGGACTGGTCGATCTGCCCGGACGGCCCCGCCTTCCTGCGCGCGCTCGCGAGCGGCGCCTCGCCGCGCGCCGTGTGGTGGGCGCCCCCCGGCCCGTCCTGGCCGGAGATGATCGCCTCGGCCGTCGCGGCGACCGCTGCGTCCGGCCGTGGCGCGCTCGTCGTCGTCCCGGACCATCGGGATGTCGACCGGGTCGCCGCGGCCCTGGCCGACTCGCTGGCCTCGTCGTCGATGGGCTCGGTGTCGGTGGGCTCGTCGTCGGTGGGCTCGGTGTCGACGGGCGTTTCGGCCGTCGACCCGTCACCACCGCTGGTGCTGCGGGCCGACCTCGGTCCCGAGGAGCGGTACCGGCGTTTCCTCGCCGTCCGCCGCGGCCAGGCGCGGGTGGTGGTGGGTACCCGGGCGGCGATCTTCGCGCCGGTGGTGGACCTCGGCCTGCTGGTGGTGTGGGACGACGGCGATGACCTGCACGCCGAGCCGCGTGCCCCCTACCCGCACACCCGGGACGTCGCGGTCCTGCGTGCCCGGGAGGAAGGCTGCGCGGTTCTCGTCGGCGGCTTCTCCCCGTCGGTGGAGGCCGAGGCACTGGTCCGGGTCGGCTGGGCGGGCCGGCTCGGGCCCGGCCGAGACGCCCTGCGGCGGCTCGCTCCGCGCGTCGAGCCGGTCGGCTCCGACTTCGAGGCGTCGATCGACCCGGCGGCCAGGGCCGCCCGCCTGCCGTCGCTCGCGGTCCGGGCGGTGCGGGCCGCCCTCGCCGCGGGCGTGCCGGCGCTCGTCCAGGTGCCCCGGCGCGGCTACCAGCCGTCGATCGCCTGCGCGCGCTGCCGTCGCCCAGCCCGCTGCCGGGCCTGCTCGGGGCCACTCGGGCGTACCTCGTCCGCGGCCGCGCTGGCGTGCCGCTGGTGCGGCCGGCCGGTTCCTCGGCCGGCCGACCCCACCCGGGCGGGGCAGGCGGGGCGGCCCACGGGCGGCTGGCGGTGCGGGAACTGCGGCGGCGACCAGCTGCGAGCCTCGGTCGTCGGTGATCGCCGCACGGCGGAGGAGCTGGGCCGGGCGTTTCCCGGAGTGCCGGTTCGCACCTCGGGGCGGGAAGCCGTGCTGGCCACGGTGCCGGGGGAGCCCATGCTGGTCATCGCGACGCCGGGCGCCGAGCCGGTCGCGGCCGGCGGCTACGGGGCCGTCCTCCTGCTGGACGGCTGGGCGTTGCTGGGCCGGCCCGATCTGCGCGCGGGGGAGGAGAGCCTGCGCAGATGGCTGGCGGCCGCCGCGCTGGCCCGGCCCGCCGAGGCCGGTGGTCTCGTGGTGGTCGCGGCCGATCTCGGCCTCGGCCCGGTCCAGGCGCTGGTGCGGTGGGATCCCGCTCAGTTCGTCGGGCGTGAGGCCGATGAACGTGCCGAGCTGGGTTTTCCGCCCGCCAGCCGGGTCGCGGCCGTCGAGGGCACCCCGGCCGCGCTTGGCGAGCTGCTCGCCGCGGCCAGGCTGCCGGCCGGCGCGGACGTGCTCGGCCCGGTACCGGTTCCGGTACCGCGCCGGGTCTCCGGCGGCACCCGGCCCGCCCGCCCCGCGCATCCCGCGCGCCCCGGCCGCCAGACCGGGCCGGATCGGGTGGAAGGCGGTGGCGCGGTGGAGGGCGGTGCGGCCGAGGAACAGCACACGGTCGCCGCGCACGATCTGGAACCGGGCGAGGAGGTCGAGCGCCTGATCATCCGGGTCCGGCGGCATCAGGGCGCTGAGCTGGCCCGGGCGTTGCGGGCGGCCCGCGGCACACTTGACGCCCGCCGCGCGGACCGGGTGCGGGTCCAGCTCGATCCGCTGATGATCGGCTGATCCGCGGTCGATGGCCGACCCCGTAGCATGAGGCTGTCCGATCTCACTGATCCGGCGGCGATCGCTGTCCGGTGTCATCCGGGTGAGCCCGGTTCGGGCGCCTGGCGGCGCCGGTGCCAGTGGCCCTGCCCAGCGAGTTGACGACGTTCAGTTGACGACATTCAGGGAGTGGCCGTGTCCGTCCGTGACATCCGCCTGCTGGGGGATCCGGTGCTGCGCACGGTCGCCGACCCGGTGGCGACCTTCGACCGGGAGCTGCGCCGTCTGGTCGACGACCTGGCCGAGACCATGAACGAGGCCGGTGGTGTCGGGCTCGCCGCCCCACAGCTCGGGGTTTCCCTGCGTGTCTTCACCTATCTGGACGACTCCGACGAGGTGGGCCACCTGGTCAACCCGGTGCTGGGGCCGTTCAGCGAGGAGATGATGGACGGTGAGGAGGGATGTCTGTCCCTTCCCGGGCTGTCGTTCGATCTCCGTCGCCCGGAACGCGTCCTCGCGGTGGGGCAGAACGTTCACGGTGACCCGGTGACGATCGAGGGCAGTGGCATCCTGTCCCGGTGCCTGCAACACGAGACCGATCACCTCGACGGGATCCTCTTCATCGACCGCCTCGACAAGGAGACGAAGCGGGCGGCGATGAAGGCCATCCGCGAGGCGGAGTGGGCGAACGAGCCGAAGCCCACCGTGAAGGTCTCGCCGCACCCGCTGTTCGGCCGCGGGCGCTGAGCTTCCACGCGAAGATCATAATGGCCGCGCTGCTGGCGGCGACGGCGAGTGGTTCGGTGGTGGGCACGGTGATCGGTTCCACGATCGGGTCCACCGCGAGTTCGATGATCGTGATGATGGTGGGGACGATCGGATCGGCGGCTGCTGCGGATCCGCCCCGGGACCGGCGCTGAGGAGCTGCTGCGGTCATGCGTCTTGTCTTCGCGGGCACTCCCGACGTGGCGATCCCGAGCCTGCGCGCGCTGCTGGACAGCCCGCGCCACCAGGTCGTCGCCGTGGTGACGCGGCCCGACCGCCCGGCTGGCCGTGGCCGGCGTGTCCGCCCGTCGCCCGTGCATGAGCTGGCGGGCGAACGTGGGCTGGAGGTGCTCTCCCCGGCCCGGGCCGGGGATCCGGAGTTCCTCGGCCGGCTCGGCGAGATCGCCCCGGACTGCTGCCCGGTCGTCGCCTACGGAGCACTGCTGCCCGCCCCGGCACTGGAGATCCCCAAGCACGGCTGGGTGAACCTGCACTTCTCGCTGCTGCCCGCCTACCGGGGAGCGGCGCCGGTCCAGCGTTCCGTGCTCGCCGGCGACGACCTCACCGGTGCGAGCGTCTTCCAGATCGAGCCGGCCATGGACACCGGCCCGGTCTACGGGGTGCTGACCGAGCGCATCCGTCCCAGCGACACCTCCGGTGACCTGCTGGAGCGGCTGGCGATCGCCGGCGCCCGGCTGCTGGTGGCAGTGCTCGACGGCATCGAGGACGGTTCGGTCGAGGCACGTCCGCAGCCCGCCGACGGGGTCTCGCTGGCCCCGAAGCTCACGGTCGACGACGTCCGGGTCGACTGGTCGCAGCCCGCGGTGGCGATCGACCGGCTGGTGCGCGCGGCGACCCCGGCGCCGGGGGCCTGGACGACGCTGCGGGACCGGCGGGTGAAGCTCGGCCCGGTGCGGCTCGGCAGCCCGAACACCGGCAGCCCGAACACCGGCAGCCCGAATCCCGGGACCCCGAACGGTGGCATCCCGAACGGCGGCGCCGCGGGCGACGACGGGTCGTTGCCGCCCGGGCGGATCGTGATGGCCGGGAACGGTGCCGTGCTCGTGGGCACGGGAACCGTTCCGGTGGTTCTCGGCGAGGTCCGTCCCGAAGGGCGGGGCGCGATGCCCGCCGCGGACTGGATCCGCGGCCTGCGCCCCAGCTTGGAGGAGGCCTTCTCATGAACACGTCGGCGCCGCGGCGCGGCGGGGCGGCCGATCCGGCCCGCCTGCTCGCCTGGGAGGTGCTGCGCGCCGTCGACGAGCGTGGCGCCTACGCGAACCTCATGCTGCCCGCGCTGCTGAACCGGCGCCGGCTCTCCCCGCGCGACCGTGGGTTCGCGACCGAGCTGACCTACGGCTCGCTGCGCGCGCAGGGCACGCTCGACGGTGTGCTCGGCACGGTGACGAGCCGCCCGGTGGACACCGTGGACCCACCGGTGCGGGACGCGCTGCGCCTGGGCACCTATCAGCTGCTCTCGACACGGGTGCCGGCCCGGGCGGCCGTCGCGTCGACGGTCGAGCTGGTCCGCGCCACCTGCGGGGAGCGCCCGGTGCGGTTCGCGAACGCGGTGCTGCGCCGGGTCGCGGCCCGGGTCGAGGAGACCGCGGGCGACGTGGCGGTCCTGCTGTCCGCACCGGACGTCTCCGTGGACCCGGTCGGTCATCTCTCGGTGGTCTCGGCGCATCCGCGGTGGATCGTCGAGGTTGTGCTGGAGGCGCTGGACGGCGACGTGGCCGGCGCCCAGGCGGCGCTGGCGGCCAACGACCAGCGGCCAGGGGTTCATCTCGTCGCCCGGCCCGGCCGGATCGGAGTCGACGAGCTGGTGGCACAGGCGACGGCGGCCGGTCTGCAGGCCCACCGCGGGGCCTGTTCGCCGTACGCCGTCCACCTCGAAGGCGGTGATCCGGGGGCGCTCGGCGCCGTCGTGGCCGGCGATGCCGCGGTGCAGGACGAGGGCAGCCAGCTCATGGCCCTCGCTCTCGCCGCGGTGCCGATGGTAGGCCGGAGCAGCGGGCTGACCGTGGACCTGTGCGCCGGCCCGGGCGGCAAGGCCGCTCTGCTCGCGGCCGTTCTCGCCGCCGAGCGGTCGCCAGGGGAGGGGCTGCTGGCGCTCGAGCCCCGTGCCGCCCGTGCCGGGCTGGTCGCGGCGTCTCTCGCCGGTTTCCCGGCCGCCCACGTCGTGCGTGCGGACGGCCGGATGCCACCGGTGCGCCCGGGTACCGCGGATCGGGTGCTGGTGGACGTCCCCTGCTCCGGGCTGGGCGCGTTGCGGCGCCGGCCCGAGGCGCGGTGGCGGCGCACCCCCGCCGACATCGCGGTGCTGGCGCCGCTGCAACGACAGCTTCTCGTCAGCGCGCTGGATCTCGTCCGCCCCGGTGGGGTCGTCGCCTACGTGACCTGCTCACCGCACCGGGAGGAGACGTCCGAGGTGGTCAGCGCCGTCGTCGGGCAGCGGGCGGACGTCGTCACGCTCGACGCGCGTCGCTCGCCGGCCTTCGCCGACGTGCCGGCGGACAGCCTCGGCTCGGGCCCGTTCGTCCAGCTCTGGCCACATCTGCACGGGACCGACGCGATGTTCCTGGCACTGCTGCGGCGCCGGAGCGACTGAGCCTTTTCCGCCGTCGATTCCGACTCGCGGTATCCGGCGGCCATGGCGCGAGACGGCAGATGCTCACTGATCCGGCACGAGGAGGAATCAGGTCCTCCTCACAGCGCTGGTTCAGCGGTGGACCGCAGTGGATACGCTCGCTCGCGTGGCAACCGCGCAGATCTATCCCAGCATGCTCGCCGCCGACTTCGGGCGAATCGCCGATGCGGCGCGCGCCGTGGCCGGGCACGCGGACTGGCTGCATGTCGACGTCATGGACTACCACTTCGTGCCCAACCTGGCGTTCTCGCCCGACACCGTCGACGCGCTGCGCCGGGTGACCGACACTCCGCTCGACTGCCACCTGATGATCGACGATCCGGACCGCTGGGCGCCGGGCTTCGCCGAGCGTGGCGCGGCGAACGTGACGATCCACGCCGAGGCCGTCGACGACATCGCCCGCACCACCGACGCGATCCGCGCCGCCGGGGCCCGCACCGGGCTCGCGGTGAAGCCGGCGACCCCGGTCGAGCACTACCTCGACGACCTGCACCGGTTCGACCTGCTGCTGTTGATGACGATCGAGCCGGGCTTCGGCGGTCAGAAGTTCATGGACGAGGTCCTGCCGAAGATCGCCGCGGCGCGTCGGCTGATCGACGACCGGGGGCTGGATCTGTGGCTTCAGATCGACGGTGGTGTCAACCGGGAGACCATCGAACGGTCCGCCGAGGCGGGTGTCGACGTGTTCGTGGCCGGCACGGCGGTGTTCGGCCTCGAGGATCCCGCCGCGGCCGTCGAGTCGCTGCGAGCGCTCGCGCTTGCCGCCGCCCCGCGACTCACCGCCCCTGCTCCCGTCACCGCGACCGGATTCTGATCGGAATCGATTAATCACTTTCAGTAAAGTACGCCGAGAGTGATTGATCGATTTTCACGGTGGGCGTCCGTATGGTCGCGCCACGATGTCGACGGTCGCGTGTCGACCGCCCGTTGGTGCCGCTCCGTACCGATTGTGGGCCCTCGGAGAATGACGTGAATTACGCTCGTGGGCCCGAGCGTCCGAGGCCGTCGTATGTCAGACTTGACCGCGTACTGACAACAGCACGCGCGCTCCGGGGTCGGTGAAATTCCGAGCCGGCGGTGATAGTCCGCGACCCGTCCACCCGTGTGGTGGCCGGTGGACCTGGTGGAATTCCGGGACCGACGGTGAAAGTCCGGATGGGAGGACGCGCGCGGGGCACCGCCGTGCCGACCATGCGTGTGGTCGTCGCGGCGTTGGGTCGGCGCTGCCGCGTCGGCTTTGACCCGCGTGATCTTTCTGTGTTCTCGGGACGTGGTGCCGGGACCGGGAAGGCGCGGGGATCGGATGTTCACCGGCATCGTCGAGGAACTCGGCGTGGTTACCGCGATCGAGCCGCGGCAGGACGCCGCGTCCTTGACCATCGAGTGTCGAAACGTCCTGAGCGATGTGGCGCATGGTGCCTCGGTGGCGGTCAACGGCGTATGTCTCACCGTGACCTCCTATGCCCGTCCTCCGGACGCGGAGGGCGCCGGCACGGCCGAGCCCGCCGCGGACCCGGCCGGTGTGTTCACCGCCGACGTGATGCTGGAGACGCTGCGCAGGTCCTCGCTCGGCGCGCTGTCCGTCGGTGACCGGGTGAACCTGGAACGCCCGGTACGGCTGTCCGACCGCCTCGGTGGGCATCTCGTGCAGGGCCATGTCGACGGGGTCGGCGTCGTCCTGGAGCGGGCGCCCGCCGAGCACTGGGACGTCGTCCGGATCGCCCTGCCGCCGCGGCTGGACCGCTACCTGGTGGAGAAGGGCTCGGTCACCGTCGACGGTGTCAGCCTGACTGTGGTCGACGTGCGCCCGGCGGCTGGCGACGAGCCCGCGAGCTTCACGGTAAGCCTCATCCCGACCACTCTCGCCGACACCACGCTGGGTGTCCGCGCGGTCGGCGACAAGGTCAACATAGAGGTCGACGTCCTGGCCAAATACGTCGAAAAGCTGCATGCGGATCTGAACGGATCACACTGATGACCACATACCTGGCCGGCGACTCCGCGGCCCCCTTCCAGCCGACCGGCACCCACCTGTCGGGCGCGGGAACGCCCGACGCGGCGGCGCCCGTGGCCCGCCGGCCCGTCGGTGAAGCCGCGCAGGCAGCCACGCAGGCAGCTCCGGCGGCGGCCGGCGAGCACGCCCGCCCCGCCGGTGAGACGGTTCGGCCCGCGGACGACGCAGGGTCGCCGTTCGCGACGATCGAGACGGCGATCGCCGAGATCGCGGCCGGCCGCCCCGTGGTCGTCGTCGATGACGAGGACCGTGAGAACGAGGGCGACCTGATCTTCGCGGCCGAGGCCGCCACGCCCGAGCTGCTCGCCTTCATGATCCGCCACACCGCCGGCGTGGTCTGCGTCCCGCTCGACCCGGCCGAGGTCGACCGGCTGGAGCTCGACCAGATGGTCCCGCAGAACACCGACCGGATGCGCACGGCGTTCACGGTCACGGTCGACGCGCGTACCGGCGTCACGACCGGCATCTCCGCCGCGGACCGCGCCCGCACCATCCGCCTGCTGGCCGACCCGACCACCGAGCCCGGCGACCTCACCCGGCCCGGGCACATCTTCCCGCTGCGTGCCCGCGAGGGCGGCGTGCTGCGCCGGCCCGGGCACACCGAGGCCGCGGTCGACCTCGCTCGGCTGGCCGGCCTGCGCCCGGCCGGGGCGATCTGCGAGATCGTCAACGACGACGGCACCATGGCCCGGCTGCCCGAGCTGACGGTGTTCGCCCGCGAGCACAATCTGGCCCTGATCTCGATCGAGGCGCTCATCGACTATCGCCGCCGGACGGAGAAGCAGGTCGAGCGGCTGGCCGAGGCCCAGATCCCGACCCGCTACGGCCTGTTCCAGGCCGTGGGCTTCCGGGACACCCGTGACGGCATCGAGCACATCGCGCTGGTCCGCGGCGATCTCGGGACGGGAGAGAACGTCCTGGTCAGAGTGCACAGCGAATGCCTGACGGGGGACGTCTTCGGATCGCGGCGCTGCGACTGCGGCAACCAGCTGGACGCGTCGCTGCGCGCGGTCGCGACCGAAGGCCGCGGGGTCGTGCTGTATGTGCGCGGGCACGAAGGGCGTGGCATCGGCCTGCTCGACAAGCTGCGTGCCTACCAGCTGCAGGACATCGGCCATGACACCGTCGACGCGAACCTCGCGCTCGGTCTGCCCGCCGACGCGCGCGAGTACGGCACCGGCGCCCAGATGCTGCTCGACCTGGGCGTCCGCAGCCTGCGGCTGCTGACCAACAACCCGACGAAGCGGGTGGGGCTGGAGCGGCACGGCCTGCGGGTCGTCGAGCAGATCGGGCTGCCGGTGGCGCACACCCCGGAGAACCTGCGCTATCTGACGACGAAGCGGGACCGGATGGGCCATGAGCTGCCGGGCCTGCCGCTGGCTGTCGGCGCGGACGAGGCCGTGGCCTCCGCTCACGAGACGAACCACTGGTCGAAGACGGGGCCGGCCGGCGTTGACTGGTCGGGCCGAGCGTGTGAGGAGGCACGATGAGCGGCGCAGGTGCACCTGCTGAGGAACTGCCCGACGCCGGCGACGTCAGGCTGGCGATCGTCGCGACCCGCTGGCACACGGAGATCACCGACTCGCTGCTCGGCGGCGCGCTGCGGGCCGCCAAGGACGCGGGGGTGGCGGTCGGCCCGACCGTGGTCAGGGTGTCCGGCGCGGTGGAGCTGCCGGTGGTGGCGGCCGCGCTGGCCTCCCGCCACGACGCGGTGGTGGCGCTGGGTGCGGTGATCCGTGGTGGTACACCGCACTTCGACTATGTCTGCCGGTTCGTCACCGACGGCCTGGCCCGGGTCACCCTCGACTCCGGGGTACCGGTCGGCTTCGGCCTGCTGACCTGCGACACCGTGGCGCAGGCGCGCGACCGGGCCGGCCTGCCCGGGTCGGTGGAGGACAAGGGGCGCGAGGCCACGCTGGCCGCGCTGGACACGGCTGTCGTCCTGCGCGGGATCGCGGCGCTCGCGTAGCACCTCCGGCTCGCCCGACTCCATGTCCCTGTGGGATGTCGGTGGCCTGTCATCGGGTGTGGACGGTCCGTCACGATGGTGTCGGCCCGTCACACTTGTGGGGACGCACCTTCCGCGAGAGTGTGTTTTCGAACCGTATCGGTGACCTCGCGTGCTGCGGGGTCCACGCAGGCACGCGGCGGCCGGGGGCGTACCGTGGCCGCACGGTGGTCGCGGTGGCGGGTTCGAGGGGGGCCTGCCGCGTACGCGTCGCCTCATGCGGGGTTCCGGTACGACAGGCCGGTTCGGTGGTGGGCGGGGGGCCCGCCACCGGCGCCGGCCTTTCGGACGGTCGACACACATGGGGTGGGGCAGATGCACGAGACGGGCCGCGGATCCGAACGTGACGGGGGCGGCGGGACGTTCCCACCACGATCCGACTCCGAGGGGTCCGAGCCCGGCGGAGCAGGTCGGGAGCGGTACGGCGCCGGCTCCGGCACGGATCCGGGAGCCGGCGCGGGCGGTACGGGCCCGGGAGACACCGGCGACGACGCCGAGGGCGATGCCCGCCCGGTGTCCCTGCTGGGCATGCGGATGACGCAGGACTCCCAGCCCGGTCTGGCCACCGTCGGCCGCCGCGCGGGCCGGGGTCGTCCGCGGGCGCCTCGACCCGAGCCGGAACGCGGTGCCACGGCGACGAACCCGCCGGCCACGGCGACCAATCCAGCGCCGGCGCCGCACGCGGCCCCACCGCCGGTCACCGCGTACGCGGGTCCGCCGGTGTCGCCCGGCCCGGCTTCTCCCACGAACCCCGACCAGGTGCGGCCTGACCACGGGCCACCTGACCATGGGTCACCTGGCCACGGGCCACCTGACCACGGGTCGGCGGGTCCGGCGGCTCCGGCGAGTGCTCACGAGCCCGCCGCGGGGGGCGGCTGGGTGCCGCAGGTCGTAGCCCCGAACGCCGCGGCCGGGGTGCCACCGGCACTCGCTCCCGGTTTCGGTCAGCGTGCGCCGTTGCCGCCGCTCCCACCGGTACCGAGGCCGCATCCGACGGCGCAGCCGCAACCACAACCGGTGCCACCGCCGCCTCCGCCTCCGCCTCCGCCGCCTCCGCCGCCTCCGCCGCCTCCGCCGCCTCCGCCGCCTCCGCCGCCTCCGCCGCCTCCGCCGCCACCGGCACCGGCATCACCGCCACCGTCCCCGCAGCTGGGAACGCGAGCATCCGCCTTGTCGTTGCCGCGCCCGTCGGCGTCCCCGATCGGGACCGTGCCCCCCCGCGCGTCCCTGCCCGCGGTGCCGTCGCGCCCCGGGGCAGAGATCGTTCCCGCGCCCTTCCGTGGCGCCGCGGTCCGAACCCGCTGTGTCCTGGTCGGGGGATTCGGCGGCGGTGGCGGCCGAACGACGGTCGCCGCCGGGCTCGGCCTGGCGCTCGCGGCCCGCGGCGGTGCGCGCGTCGTCGCCGTGGATGCCTGCCCTGACCAGTACGGGATGCTGACGCACCGGGTCGGCCTGGGCTCCGGGACCAGCGGGGTGCGGGAGCTGGTCACCGCCCAGCCTCCGGTCGAGTCGCTCACGGAGCTGCGGCTTTACCTGAGGGCGGACGGCCCCGGTGGTCTCGAGGTGCTTCCCGGGGTGCACGACCTCACCGCGCCCGGGCTGACCGCGCACGAGCTGGCCGCCGCGCTGAACCTGCTCGGCCGCTGGTTCCAGGTGGTGATCGCGGATGGCCCGCCGGGCTGGAGCCAGCCGGTGTCCGCGACGCTGCTCGCCCGCGGCGACCAGGTCGTCCTCTCATGCCGCGCGGGTGAGGCGGAGCTGGCCGCGGCGGGTCATGCGCTGACCGCGCTGGCCGCCGCCGGGCGGGCGGATCTGCAGGCCTCGGTGCTGGTCGCGGTCGTGGAGACCTACCCGACCCGGCTCACCCGGGTGGCACGTCAACGCCTGGGYGATCTCGAGGCTCGGGCTCGCCGGTTGGTCACCGTCCCCTTCGACCCGGGGCTGACGGACTGCCGGCCCGTCGACTGGTACCGGCTGCGCCGGCGGACCCGGGCGGCCTTCGAGGAGCTGGCCGCGGCGGCCGACCCCGCCGATCAGTGACAGCCGCCGTGCCGGACGGGCCGATTGAGGCACTACAGTCGGTGTGATGCCTCCCGACCTGCTGACGCCACCCGGGCAGGGTGACGACGGGCTTGCCGACTCCGCGCTGTTGGCCGCCCTGCGCTCTGGCGACCGGGCCGCGCTGACGGCGGCGCTGCCGGGGGCCCGGGTGTTCGTCGGGGTGGAGGCGAGGGCGCTCGCGACCGATGCCGTGACCGGCGCGGACAAGAAGAGCGACATGGTTCTGGTGACCCTGCGCACGCCGTCCGGTTCTGGTGCGCTGCCGGTCTTCAGCTCGGTCGACGTCATGGCCGCCTGGCGTCCGTCCGTGCGTCCGGTGCCGGTGACGCTGCCGGATGCCTGCGCCGAGGCCGTCCGCATGGGTCTGGCCGCGGTGGTGATCGATCTCGGTGGGCCGGCGCCGGTCACCCTGGACGTGCGCCCGTCCACCGAGGACGGTGCCCGGGGTGCCGCCTGGCGTGGTCCGCGGCCGTTCGGGGCCGGCGAGGGCATGTGGATCTCCTCCGGGGCGGCGAGCGCCGGCGGTGGTGCGGCGAACGGGGCCGCGCAGGCCACTGGCGGGGGTGCTGGCGGGGCTGCTTCCGACCGGCGCGACGAGGTGATCGTGGCTGACGACGGCGGCGGCGGGCTGCTGCGCCCGCGCCCGGTGCCGCTGGGCGCGCGGGGCCGGCGGCGGATTCGCGCGGCGCTGGCCGGTCTGCCCGCCGGTACCGAGGTGTGGCCGGCGGAGCTCGCGCAGTCGGTCGGGCCGGATCACCAGGCACGTCCGGTGCTCGCCGTGGCGGTGCACGGTGTGGCCCGTGCCGGCGCCGGCACGCGGGCCGGTGGCGCGCAGGCCGGGGGGTCCGGCGGTGCGGCCGGTGGCAGCGACACGGAGGCCGAGCTCGACGCGATGGTCACCGAGATCGTGCGCCGGCTGCGGGAGGCCATGGAGGACCCGTCCGCACCGACGATCGTCGGCACCGGCGGAGGTCAGGGCCCGGACGAGATGGCGGCCGCGGTGCTCGTGGTCGACCCCACCGAGGTGCCGGCGGTGCGGGCGCATCTCGGGCGGGGGGTTCGTCCACCGGGGCGCCGGGGCTTTCGGCTGCTGGGCGCGCGGCCCCGGTCGTGACCGGGATGCCGGCGGCGCCACCAGCAGGAGTGGGCCTTTCGGTCGCTGACTCCGACCTGTTCCGTTGTCGGCTCTGACCTGCCGAGACAGTGTCCGACAGAGGTGGGTTGGAAATGGCTCGGCGTTGATCGTGGCGGTACGCCGGCCGGTGACCGACCGGGATCCGGAGCGGGGCTGTCGCCCCTGGCCTGGCCTGGCCGGGCGCGTGGGGCGGATCGGGACGGAAGCCCTTGTTGATCGTCCCTCGCCGCGGGCTCTGCTACGCTGGGCTGCAGACCACCTGGTGGCAGGTACTGACGCCATGCTTCGGTCGCCGTGTCCGGCAGTCGCACCCAGACTGTCCCACTTCGGCGCAGTCGCATACGTCGTGCCCGCGTCACCAGGTCAAAGCGGGGGTTCGCCCTCCACCCGTCGCCGCCGTCGGAGATGATCCGGCCGGTCGCCAGCCCGCCGGCTGGCGCGGTGGCCGGGTCGCCGGTCGGTCGAGCCGTTGCCACGGCATGTCGGCCGGGAGCCTGGGTTGCCCCGGGCTTGGTGCTCCGCTGCGGTGAGGTCGTGCCCGCGCGTCGAGCCACGGAGGAACGCACATCAGCACAGAGTCACGCATCAACGACCGGATCCGCGTCCCGGAGGTTCGCCTCGTGGGAGCGGAGGGCGAGCAGATCGGCATCGTCTCCATCGGGGAGGCCATGCGCCTCGCGCAGGAGGCGGATCTCGACCTCGTCGAGGTGGCGCCGACCGCCCGTCCGCCGGTCTGCAAGCTGATGGACTATGGCAAGTTCAAGTACGAGTCCGACCAGAAGCGTCGTGAGGCTCGTAAGAACCAGGTCCAGACGGTCATCAAGGAGATGAAGCTCCGACCGAAGATCGATCCGCACGACTACGAGACCAAGAAGGGTCACGTCGTGCGCTTCCTCAAGGCCGGCGACAAGGTAAAGATCACCATCATGTTCCGTGGGCGTGAGCAGTCACGGCCCGAGCTCGGCATCCGGCTGCTGCAGCGGCTGTCCACCGACGTCGCCGATCTCGGTTACGTCGAGGCCCAGCCCAAGCAGGACGGGCGGAACATGACGATGGTCATGGCCCCGCACAAGGGCCCCGCCAAGCCCCAGCGAGTCCCGGAGTCCGCGACCCAGGGGTGAGCTACCACCGGTCGGCGTCGCCAGACGTCGTACCGGCCCAGGCGCGCATGAACACGGGCACCAGACGGGCGCGCCCAGACGAGCATCCGAAATCCACCACAGGGACGCGATCATGCCCAAGATGAAGACCCATACCGGTGCCGGCAAGCGGTTCCGTGTCACCGGCACCGGCAAGGTGATGCGCCGTCGCGCCAACCGCGCCCACCTCCTCGAGCACAAGTCGAGCCGCCGCACCCGCCGGCTCTACGACGAGGTTGTGCTGACCTCCGCGGACGACCGCCGCATCAAGCGTCTGCTGGGCCGCTGACATCTCCGGTCTGGTGGCCGTGCAGGGCGGCCGACCGGACCGGACGCGAACGAACGTGAACGAACGAAGGAGACAGGTGCCCTCATGGCACGCGTGAAGCGGGCAGTCAACGCCCAGAAGAAGCGCCGCGAGGTCCTCGAGGCCGCCAGCGGATACCGGGGCCAGCGTTCGCGGCTCTACCGCAAGGCCAAGGAGCAGATGCTCCACTCGATGACCTACTCCTACCGGGATCGTCGCGCGCGCAAGGGCGACTTCCGGCAGCTGTGGATCACTCGTATCAACGCCGCCGCCCGGGCGAACGGTCTCACCTACAACCGCTTCGTGCAGGGCCTGCGCCTGGCCGGTGTCGAGGTCGACCGCAAGATCCTGGCCGATCTCGCGGTCAACGACGCGGCCGCCTTCGCGGCGCTCGTCGAGGTCGCCCGCGCCGCGCTGCCCGTGGCCGCCGAGGCCTCGGCCGCCTGAGAGCCCGCCGCCGTCCTCCGCCGGTGTCGTCTCGCCGCCCGCAGCGCCCCTCCGCGGGCCGGTCGACGTCGTTCACGGGGTCGTCCACCGGGCTGTCGGAAGCTTCGTCCACCGGCCCGTCCACGGGTGGGGGCGTTCTGAACGCCGGCCCGTTGCCCGACCGGTTCGACGGGCTTCGCTCCGCCCACGTCGCCGCCGCCCGGCGGCTGCGGCGTGCGGCGGCGCGCCGTGAGGAGGGCCTGTTCCTCGTCGAGGGGGCCCAGGCCGTTACCGCGGCGCTGCAGGCCGACGCGCTGGTCGAGCTGTTCGTCGGTGAGTCGGCCCTGGCGCGGCACGGCCAGCTGATGGCCGGAACCGGCGTGCCGGTCCGGTTCGTGACCGATGCCGCCGCGGCAGCCCTCTCGGAGACGGTGACCCCGCAGGGGCTCGTCGGCGTCGCCGAGCTGCCCGGGCACCGGCTGGCGGATCTGGGGCGGCCGCGCCTGGTCGCGGTGTGCGAGGGCGCGAACGATCCGGGTAACGCCGGCACGGTGATCCGCTCGGCGGACGCGGCCGGCGCCGATGCCGTCGTGTTCGTCGGTGACAGTGTCGACCCGTTCGGCGGCAAGTGCGTGCGCTCGTCCGCGGGCAGCCTGTTCCACCTCCCGGTGATCGTGGCCGCCGACGCGCCCACGGTCGTGCGGGAGCTGCGTGAGCTCGGCTGCCAGGTCCTGGCGACGTCCGGTCACGCGGACCGCGATCTCGACGAACTCGCCGCCGCGGGAGTGCTTGCCGGCCCCACCGCGTGGGTCTTCGGCAACGAGGCGAGAGGCCTCACGGCCGCGACGGCGGCCTCCGCGGACACGGCGGTGAGGGTGCCGGTGTACGGTCAGGCCGAGTCACTGAATCTTGCGGTTGCGTCGGCGCTGTGTATGTATGCGTCGGCGCGGGCGCAGAGAGCGGTGCGGTCAGCTACGTCCGGTGCCAGTGGAGGTGGGGCGCGTTGACACGCATCGTCGCTTCCGCTCCCGGGCCGGACTTCTCCGGGAACGAGGTTCCCGGTCCCGGTCCCGATACCGCGGAGGAGTCGGTGGACCTGCGTACTCCGGCGACCCTCGACCTGCTGCCCGATCCGGTGGTCGTCACCGACGCGTCGGGTGTCGTGGAGATGTTCAACAGCGCCGCCTCGAAGGTGACCGGCCTGCCGCAGGGCAAGGCGGTGGGGCGTCATCTCACCGAGGTCCTTCCGCTGCTCGACGAACGGGGCAACGACTGGTGGGAGTGCTCGCAACCGAGCCGTGACCTGCCCCGGGTCACCGGGCAGCCGGAACGTCGCCTGACCTACGCCGGCCCGGACTCCGACCACGACTTCAACGTGACCGCCCGCTTCACCCGGGTCGACGGGGTGCTTGTGCGGGTGGCGGTCTGCCTGCGGGACACGGTCAGCAGGGAGCGGATCGAACGCAACCGCGCGGACCTCATCGCCACCGTCGCCCATGAGCTGCGCTCGCCGCTGACCAGCGTGAAGGGCTTCACCGCCACGCTTCTCGCCCGTTGGGACAGGTTCACCGACGAGCAGAAGAAACTGATGCTCAACACGGTCAACACCGACGCCGACCGCGTCACCCGGCTGCTGACCGAGCTGTTGGACGTCTCCCGCATCGACGCCGGCCGGGTCCAGATCCGCAAGCAGATCGTCGACATGCGTGCGGCCGTCCGGCGCGTCGTCGAAGGCAAGATCGCGGCCGGCTCGGCCCCGGCGGAACGGTTCGACGTCCGGTTCACCGGTGAGCTGCCCGAGATGTGGGTCGACCCGGACAAGATCGACCAGGTTCTCCACAACCTCATCGACAACGCGTTGCGCCACGGCGCGGGTACTGTGACCGTCGTGCTCAGCGGAACATCTACAGGTGCCGAGGTGACCGTCGCGGACGAGGGCGAGGGTGTGCCGGAAGCCAACGCCAGCCGGGTGTTCGCCAAGTTCTGGCGCGGTGCGAGCCGTGGCAACGGCACGGGTCTCGGGCTGTACATCGCCAAGGCGCTGATCGAGGCACACGGCGGGACGATCTCGGTCGGCAAGGCGCCGGGCGGCGGGGCGGAGTTCCGATTTTCCGTGCCCGCTGGTGGGCCCGTGTTCGGCTGAGGCCGCACGACGCACCACCGGCGGGCGCCCCGGGAGAACCGACCCATTCGTTCGGCGGGCCGCGCAGGCCCGCCGCCCACCGATGAGGATGATCATCGTGCCCGCCCCCAACGAGACCGCTGATCCTGTGGATCTCGGTGCCCTGGACCAGAACAGGCTGGACGCCGACGTGGCCGCCGCGCTCGCGGCCATCGCCGCGGCCGACGGCCTGGACGCGCTGTCCGCCGTGCGTTCCGCGCACGTCGACGGCCAGTCCGCGCCGCTCGCGCTGGCCCGGCGCCAGCTCGGCGCGCTGCCGCGCGAGCGGCGCGCGCCGGCCGGCCGGGCGCACAACGCCGCCACCGCCGCCGTCCGCACCGCCTACGAGTCCCGGCTGACCGAGCTCACGGCGCGCCGCGACGCCGAGATCCTGATCGCCGAGCGCGTCGACGTGACCCTCCCCGTCGACCGCCGGCGCCACGGCGCACGCCACCCGCTGAGCCTGCTCTCCGACCGGCTCACCGACGTCTTCGTGGCCATGGGCTACGAGGTCGCGGAGGGGCCCGAGGTCGAGCACGACTGGTTCAACTTCGAGGCGCTCAACATGGCGCCCGACCACCCGGCGCGCAGCGAGCACGACACCCTCTACGTCGAGCCCGCCGCGTCGGGTCGGCTGCTGCGCACGCACACCTCGCCGGTGCAGATCCGCTCGCTGCTGTCCCGTCCGCTGCCGGTGTACGTGGTGTGCCCGGGGCGCACCTACCGCAACGACACGATCGACGCGACGCACTCGCCGGTCTTCGGCCAGCTGGAGTGCCTCGCCGTCGACGAGGGCATCACCATGGCCGACCTGCGGGGCACCCTGGAGGTGTTCGCCCAGGCCCTGTTCGGTTCGGGCCTGTCCACCCGGCTGCGGCCGTCGTTCTTCCCGTTCACCGAGCCCTCCGCCGAGCTGGACGTCCAGTGCTTCGCCTGCCGTGGCGACGCGGGCCGCCAGCCGTGCCGGGTCTGTTCGGACGAGGGCTGGATCGAGGCCGGCGGCTGCGGCATGGTCGACCCGAACGTGCTGCGTGCCTGCGGCGTCGACCCCACCCGCTACAGCGGCTTCGCGTTCGGGATGGGCCTGGAGCGCGCGGCGATGACCAGGCATGACGTCCGTGAGATCCGGGACTTCGTCGACGGCGACGTCCGCTTCGGCCTGCCGTTCGGAATCGAGGGCTGACCCGGTGAGAATCGTGATGTCCTGGCTGCGTGAGGTGGTCGGCGCCCCGCTGCCGCCGGCGAAGGCGGTCGCGGAGGCACTGATCCGCGCCGGGTTCGAGGTCGAGGGGCTGGAGACCGTCGGTTCGGACCTGGCCGGGGTTGTGGTCGGCGAGGTGGTCTCCATCGAGGTCGTGCCGACGAAGAAGAAGGACGTCCGCTGGTGCCAGGTCCGCGTCGCGGAGCTGGGCGCGGCGGACGCGTCTGGTGCGCCGGATGCGTCTGGTGCGGCGGGTGCCGAGGTCTCCGAGCCGGGCGTGCGCGGCGTCATCTGCGGCGCGTTCAACTTCGAGGTCGGTGACCGGGTTCCGGTGGCACTGCCCGGGTCCGTCCTGCCCGGGGGCTTCGAGATCAGCTCGCGAAAGACGTACGGGCATGTCAGCGACGGCATGATCTGCTCCGCTCGTGAGCTCGGGCTGGGCGAGGACCACAGCGGGATCCTGGTGCTGCCGCCGGACACGCCGATCGGCGCGCATGTCGCCGAGCTGCTCGCCGTCAGCGACGAGGTGCTCGACATCGCCGTCACGCCCGACCGTGGGTACGGGCTGTCGGTGCGCGGTATCGCCCGGGAGACGGCGACCGCGTTCGGGCTGCCCTTCGGGGATCCCGGCCAGTGGGGTGGCCTGGCGTCGGACGCCGGCCCGCTGCCCGGTGACACCGGCGATGGCGGGGAAGCCGGTGCGGCCGGCTACCCGGTCCGGGTGGAGGACACGGCCGCCTGCGACCGGTACGTCGCGCGCGTCGTCAGTGGCGTCGACCCGAACGCCCCCACCCCGCTGGGCTGGGCCCGGCGGCTGTCGCTGGCCGGGATGCGGCCGATCTCCGCCCCGGTCGACGTCACCAACATCGTGATGCTCGGGCTGGGCCAGCCGCTGCACGCCTTCGACCGGGCCAAGCTCTCCGGGCCGATCGTCGTCCGTCGGGCCCGGGCCGGCGAGCGTCTGCTCACCCTTGACGGGGTCGACCGGGTGCTCGACCCCGAGGACCTGGTGATCGCCGACGACTCCGGCCCGATCGCGCTCGCCGGCGTGATGGGCGGCGCGGCGACGGAGATCTCCGCGACGACGACCGACATCGTGCTGGAGTCGGCGCATTTCGACGCCATCGTGGTCGCCCGGACCGCCCGCCGCCACCGCCTCGGTTCCGAGGCGTCACGGCGGTTCGAGCGCGGCGTGGACCCGGCGCTCGCCCCGGTGGCCGCGCAGCGTGCCGTCGACCTGCTGGGCGAGCTGGCCGGTGCCAGCGCCGAGCCAGGCGGCACCGACGTCGACCACCGGCCGGCACCGGTGACGATCGCCTTCCCGCTGGGTGAGCCGGAGCGGCTCGCCGGTCGCCCCTACCCCGTCGACGTGATCCGGCGGCGGCTGGCCGACATCGGCGCCGTCGTCTCCGGCCCCGCCTGGGATGCCGCGGCCTCGGATGTCGCGGCGTCGGGTGCTGCCGCTTCGGGCACGGTCGAGGTCACGGTGCCCTCGTGGCGTCCCGACCTGGCGCGCCCGGCGGACCTCGTCGAGGAGGTCGTGCGCCTGGAGGGCTACGACACGATCCCGGTCACCCTGCCGCTGGTTCCCGCGGGCCGCGGGCTGACCGAGGCGCAGCGGCTGCGTCGGGCGGTCGGGCGGGCGCTGGCCGCCGACGGCTTCGTCGAGGTGCTGACCCTGCCGTTCGTCGGTGCGGACGCCGCGGACGTCCTGAGCCTGCCCGACGGCGACCCGCGCCGGGCCGCCGTCCGGGTGACCAACCCGATCGCGCAGGACGCCTCGTTCCTGCGCACGACGCTGCTGTCCGGGCTGATCGAGGCCGCTGGCCGCAACCTCGGCCGCGGCCAGACGGATCTCGCCCTCTTCGAGAGCGGACTGGTCTTCCGCGAGCCGGCAGGGGGTGCCGTCGCGGTCGCCACGCCGCCCGTCGACCGCCGGCCCAACGAGGCCGAGATCCGCGCGCTGGACAGTGCCCTGCCCGACCAGCCGCGGCACGTGGCGGTCATCCTCACGGGTCTGCGCGAGCCGGCCGGCTGGTGGGGCCCGGGCCGGGCCGCCGACTGGGGCGACGCGGTCGCCGGCGCGCACAGCGTCGCGGCGGCGGTCGGGGTGGAGCTCACGGTCGGTGCCGGTGACGTACTGCCGTGGCATCCCGGCCGCTGCGCCGAGCTGTCGGTCGACGGCCGGGTCGTCGGGCACGCGGGGGAGCTGCACCCGCGGGTGCTGGGCGCCGCCGGGCTGCCGGCCCGCTCGTGCGCCATGGAGCTCGACCTCGACGCGCTGATCGCCGTGGCGCTCGAACGGCCGGCGGTCGCCGCGCCGGCGATCTCCACCTTCCCGCCGGCTGACCGGGATGTCGCGCTGGTGACCGGTGCCGAGGTGCCCGTCGCCGCGGTGACCGAGGCGCTGAGGGCCGGCGCCGGGGAGCTGCTGGAGTCGCTGTCGCTGTTCGACGTCTACGAGGGCGGTCAGGTCGGCCCCGGTCGGCGTTCGCTCGCGTTCGGTCTCCGGCTGCGTGCCGCCGACCGCACGCTGACCGCCGGGGAGGCGAACGACATCCGCGACGCGGCGGTGGCCGAGGCCGCGAGCCGCACGGGAGCGGTGCTGCGTGGCTGAGCGCGGCTGACCCGCCGCGTCCGCGCGCATACCCGGCGGAGATCGGGTGCGGGTGCGGAGGCGTCGGATGCTGGGTGAGTCGGATGCCCGGGTTCGGATGCCGGGGTGATGAGTCGGGGTGGGTGCTGCTGGCACCCACCCCGACCCGTTTCCCACCCCGGTACCTCGTTGTCCCGGAGTGGTCTTTGTAGAAGTGTGCCCCGGCGGCGTCGGCTCTGTCCTTTACTTTCACGTAACGAATCGGTAATAGGTGCCCCCGCTCTGGAGGTTGTCGCCGGTGCGGTCGCGTGACCAGCCTCTTGAATTTCCATAGGCGGGTGTGTATAAGTTTTCAGTCATGGGTGTGACTGCGGCGGTTGCGGGCGCGAGCGGGTACGGCGGCGGGGAGCTGCTTCGGCTGCTGCTCGGCCACCCCGGCATCGACATCGGTGACCTGGCGGCCAACACGTCCGCCGGTGTGGACGTGACCGAGGTGCATCCGCACCTGCCCGATCTCGCCGGGCGGGTGTTCGTCGACACCGCGGCCCTGGCAAACACGAGCGCCGACATCGTCTTCCTCGCGCTCCCGCATGGGCAGTCGGGCGCGGTCGCGGCCACCTTGCCGGCCGGCGTGCGGGTCGTCGATCTCGGGGCCGACCACCGCCTGGCCGACCCGCAGGTGTGGCGGCGGGCCTACGGTGGCGAACACGCCGGCGCCTGGACCTACGGCATGCCGGAGCTGCCGGGGGCCCGGGAGGAGATCAGGGTCAGCAACCGGGTCGCCGCGCCGGGGTGCTACCCGACCGCGATCACCCTGGCGCTGGTGCCGCTGATCGCGGCCGGCGCGGTGGATCCGTCCGACCTGGTCGTCGTCGCCGCGAGCGGCACCTCCGGTGCCGGGCGGTCGGCGAAGGTCAACCTCCTCGGCAGTGAGGTGATGGGTGACCTGACCGCCTACAAGGTCGGTGGTCACCAGCACCGGCCCGAGATCGTCCAGACCCTCACCCGGTACGCGCGGTCACCGGTGTCGTTGTCGTTCACCCCGGTCCTGGCGCCGATGCCGCGCGGCATTCTGGCGACCTGCACCGCCCGCCTGTCCGCCGAGCTCGCGGCTGGTGACGATCTGGGCACCGGCCTCGGCGCGGACGCCGAGACGGTCACCGGGATCCTGCGAGCCTTCTACGACGGCGAGCCGTTCGTGCGGGTGCTGCCGCCGGGCCGGTGGCCGCGCACCTCGTCCACTCTCGGCAGCAACTGCGTGCACCTGCAGGCGACGGTGGACGCCGAGGCCGGCCGGGTGGTCGTCGTGGCGGCCATCGACAACCTCACGAAGGGCGCCGCGGGCCAGGCGCTCCAGTGCGCCAACCTCATGCTCGGCCAGCCGGAGGGCACCGGCCTGAGCGCCCAGGGCCTCGCCCCGTGACCGCGTCAACCGCGGGTCGCCGGGCCGCGGGTCGCGGGGCCATGGCACGCCGGGTCATGGCACGCCGGGTCATGGCTCGCCGGGTCGCGGCTCGCCGGGCCATGGGTAGCCGGTCCGTAGTCGGAGTGAGTGGGGAAGGGGAACAGGCATGAGCGTCACCGCAGCCCAGGGCTTCCGGGCCGCCGGAGTCGCGGCCGGGCTGAAGCCGTCCGGGCGTCCAGATGTCGCGATCGTCGTCAACGACGGTCCCGCCGATGCCGCGGCGGGCGTGTTCACCCGCAACCGGGTGCAGGCCGCGCCCGTGCTGTGGACCCGCCAGGTCCTCACCGGCGGCCGGCTGCGCGCGGTCGTGCTCAACTCCGGTGGGGCGAACGCCTGCACCGGGCCGGCGGGGTTCGCCGACACCCACACCACCGCGGAGCGGGTCGCCGCCGAGCTCGGCATCGGAGCGGGCGAGGTCGCGGTCTGCTCGACCGGCCTGATCGGTGTCCCGCTGCCCATGGACCTCCTGCTCCCGGGGGTGGTCGAGGCGGTGGCCGCGCTGTCCGCGAGCGGCGGGGGCGCCGCGGCCGAGGCCATCCGCACCACCGACACCGTGGCGAAGGAGGCGGTCCGCCACAGCCGGGAGGGCGGGAGCGTCGTCACCGTCGGCGGCATGGGCAAGGGCGCGGCCATGCTGGCACCGTCGCTGGCGACGATGCTCGTCGTCGTCACGACCGACGCCGTCGCCGACGCCGCGACTCTCGACCGTGCCGTGCGGGAGGCCTGCCGCACGACCTTCGAGCGGGTCGACTCCGACGGCTGCCTGTCGACGAACGACACCGTGCTGCTGCTCGCGTCGGGTGCGTCGGGGCGGGCGCTGCCCGAGGCCGAGCTGACCGAGCTGGTCACCGCCGTCTGCGAGGACCTGGCGAGCCAGATGCTCGGCGATGCCGAAGGATCCACGAAGACGATCTCCATCACGGTCACCGGGGCGGCCTCCGAGGCGGACGCGCTCGAGGTCGGCCGGGCGATCGCGCGGAACAACCTGCTCAAGTGCGCGCTTTACGGCAAGGACCCGAACTGGGGCCGGGTGCTCGCGGCGATCGGCACCACCGCCGCGGCGTTCGAGCCCGACCAGCTCGACGTGGCCATGAACGGTGTCCAGGTGTGCCGGGCCGGCGCTCCGGGTGAGTCCCGGGACCTGGTCGACCTCTCCGGGCGGGAGATCAGCATCGTCGCGGACCTGCACGCGGGCGCCGCCGAGGTGGTCGTGCGGACGAACGACCTCACCGACGGGTACGTCTACGAGAACTCGGCATACTCGACATGAGCGACAGTCCGTCGACGCGCGGCCCGGCCGCGCGGGCACGTGGGCATTCCGCGCTCACGAAGACGAAGGTCCTCATCGAGGCCCTGCCGTGGCTGTCCCGCTTCCACGGGGCGACGATGGTGATTAAGTACGGCGGGAACGCGATGACCCGGCCCGAGCTGCGGGAGGCGTTCGCGGCCGACATCGTCTTCCTGCGCTACGCGGGCATCCGGGTGGTGGTCGTGCACGGCGGCGGCCCGCAGATCACCGCGCACCTGGAGCGGCTCGGGGTGGCCTCGGAGTTCGTCGGCGGCCTGCGGGTGACCACGCCCGAGACGATGGAGGTCGTCCGGATGGTCCTCGTCGGCCAGGTCAACCGGGATGTCGTCGGCCTGGTCAACGACCACGGCCCGTTCGCGGTCGGCCTCTCGGGCGAGGACGCGAACCTGTTCACCGCCCGTCGCCGCCCGGCGATGGTCGACGGCCAGGCCGTGGACGTCGGGCTGGTCGGTGACGTGGTCGAGGTCCAGCCCGAGACCGTCAACGCGCTGCTGGACTCGGGCAAGGTCCCGGTCGTGGCCTCGGTGGCCCGCGGGCTCGACGGCGGGGTGTACAACGTCAACGCGGACACGGCCGCCGCGGTGCTGGCCCTGGCGCTGGGAGCGACGAAGCTCGTGGTGCTGACCGACGTCGAAGGTCTCTACGCGGACTGGCCGGCCAGCGACGAGGTGATCAGTGAACTGACGGTAGGCGAGCTGGAGCGGCTCCTGCCCTCCCTGTCGTCCGGAATGATCCCGAAGATGGAAGCCTGCCTGCGGGCCGTCTCCGGCGGGGTTCCCCAGGCCCACGTGCTCGACGGGCGGGTTCCTCATGCCGTGCTGCTGGAGGTCTTCACCGACGAGGGGATCGGCACCCTGATCCGGGCCGACGACGGGGCAGGCCCCGGCACGGCCGGCCCCGGAACGGACATCACCGAAGGAGAATCGTGAACGCCGACCTGCTCGACCGGCGGGACGCCGTCGTCATGGCCACCTACGGCCGGCCGTCGATCGCGTTGACCCGTGGCGCCGGTGCCCACGTGTGGGACGCCGACGGCCGCGAGTACGTGGACCTGATCGCCGGTGTGGCGGTGAGCGTCCTCGGGCACTGCCATCCGGCGGTGCGGGCCGCTGTGGTCGCGCAGCTCGACACGCTCGGCCACACCTCGAACCTGTATGTGAACACGCCTCAGGTGCTGCTGGCCGAGCGGCTGATGGAGCTGCTGGGCGTGGACGGGCGGGCGTTCTTCTGCAACTCGGGCGCCGAGGCGAACGAGACCGCCATCAAGATCAGCCGTCGGACCGGCCGGTCGGAGATCATCGCGGCCGAGGGCGCCTTCCACGGGCGGACCATGGGAGCGCTGTCCATCACCGGCCAGCCCGGGAAGCGGGCGCCCTTCGAGCCGCTGCTGCCCGGGGTGCGCTTCGTTCCCTACGGGGACGCGCAGGCGCTGGCCGAGGCGGTCAGCGAGCGCACGGCCGCGGTCTTCCTGGAACCGACGCTGGGTGAGGGTGGCGTGGTGGCGCCGCCGCCCGGCTACCTCGCGGCGGCCCGCGCGGCCTGCGACGAGCACGGTGCGCTGCTGGTGCTCGACGAGGTCCAGAGCGGCATCGGGCGCACCGGCGCCTGGTTCGCCCACCAGACCGCGGGAGTCGTCCCCGACGTGATCACCCTCGCGAAGGGGCTCGGCGGCGGGCTGCCCATCGGGGTCTGCATCGGCATCGGCGCCGCCGGGCGCCTGCTGCAGCCCGGGGACCACGGCAGCACCTTCGGTGGCGGCCCCCTGGTCTGCTCGGCCGCCCTCGCGGTGCTGGACACGATCGTGGCCGACGGGCTGCTCGACCACGCGACCGCGCTGGGCGAGTCGTTGCGCGCGGGGATCCTCGCCGCCGGTGCCGCCGGCATCACCGGGATACGCGGCGTCGGGCTGTGGCGGGCGATCGAGCTCGACGGGCCCTACGCCGCCGAGCTGGAGACCGCCGCACGCGAGGCGGGTTTCCTGGTGAACGCGGTCGCCGCGGACGTCGTCCGGCTCGCGCCACCACTGGTGATCACCCAGCCCGACCTGGACGCGTTCGTGTCGGCGCTGCCCGGAATCACCGCCGGCGTCCTGGCTGGCCGTGGCCGGGCCGAGGCCGGGAAGAAGCCGGGCGAAAGCTCTAAGGTCAGCCCATGACGGCCCGACACTTCCTGCTCGACACGGACCTGACCTCGGCCGAGCAGGCCGCACTGCTGGATCTCGCCGACCGGCTCAAGGCCACCCGCCGCGAGCGTGGCACGGCCCCCCGTCCACTCGAGGGCCGATCGGTCGCGCTGATCTTCGAGAAGCCGTCGACCCGGACCCGCCTGTCGTTCGACGTGGCGGTAGCCGAGCTGGGCGGCCACCCGATCGTGATCGACTCCGCCTCCACCCAGCTGGGCAGGGGGGAGACGATCGAGGACACAGCCGCCGTCCTCAGCCGCTACGTGGACGCGATCGTCATCCGGACGTTCGCGCAGGAAAGGGTCGAGCGGATGGCCGCGGCGGCCACCGTGCCCGTCATCAACGCGCTCTCCGACCACGCCCATCCCTGCCAGGCGCTCGCCGACCTGCAGACCATCCGTGAGCTGCGCGGCCGCCTCGCGGGCCTGACCCTGACCTACCTGGGCGACGGCAACAACGTCGCGCACTCGCTGATGCTCGCCGGGGCCATGGCCGGGATGCGGGTTCATGTGGCGTCTCCGCCCGGCTACGAGCCGTTCGACCAGGTCGTCCGGCAGGCGAACGAGATCGGCGCGGTCACCGGCGGCGAGGCGTTGGTGATGCACGACGCGCTGGAGGCCGCGACCGACGCGGACGTGCTCTACACCGACGTCTGGGCGTCGATGGGCCAGGACGACGAGTCGGACACCCGAGCGCTCGTCTTCCAGCCCTACCGCCTGGACGAGAAGGTCGTCGAGGCCGCGCGCCCGGACGCGATCGTCATGCACTGCCTGCCCGCGCACCGCGACGTGGAGATCTCCGCCGCGGTGCTGGACGGCCCGCGGTCGGTGGTGTTCGACCAGGCGGAGAACCGGCTGCACGCCCAGAAGGCACTGCTGGCGGTCCTGCTCGACGACGCATCGTCGGAGGCCGCCCTCCGATGACGATCCGCGCGGCGGCCCCCCTGACGAAACACGCCCGGCAGGCGCGTCTGGCCGGGTTGATCGCGGCCAGGTCGGTACGGTCACAGGCGGAGCTGGCGCGTCTGCTTCTCGCGGAGGGCGTGCAGGTCACCCAGGCCACCCTGTCCCGCGATCTGGAGGACATCGGCGCGACGAAGGCCCGTGGGCCCGACGGCGTCCTCATCTACCGGGTGGACGTCAACCAGGCCCCGGCCGAGGCCGTGCGCATTCCGCTCACCAGGCTCTGCGAGGAGCTGCTGGTCTCGGCGGAGGCCAACGGTGATCTCGTTGTGCTGCGGACTCCGCCGGGCGCCGCGCAACTGTTCGCCTCAGCCCTCGACCGGGCGGCCCTGCCGGAGGTGATGGGGACCATCGCCGGCGACGACACGATTCTCGTGGTCTGTCGGGCGATGCAGGGGCGCAACGGCTCGTCGGCCGGCCCGGAGTTCGCCGGCCGGCTGCTGTCCCTTGCCGACGGCCGGGCCAGGCCCGCCGCACCGACGCCCCGGGACGGTGTCGGCGAGCCGCCGGGCCCGGATGACGACACGGGCTGAGCCAGCCCGTGTCCACGACAACCGCGTCGACGAAACCTGAGCCAGAACCTCAGCCAGTACCAGAGAACCTGAGCCAGAACTAAGGAGATACCCAGTGACCGAACGCGTCGTGCTTGCCTACTCGGGCGGCCTCGACACGTCCGTGGCCATCGGCTGGATCGGCGCCGAGACCGGCGCCGAGGTCATCGCCCTGGCCGTCGACGTCGGCCAGGGCGGTGAGGACCTGGAGGCGATCCGCCAGCGTGCCCTCACCTGCGGCGCCGTCGAATCGATCGTGGTCGATGCACGCGAGGAGTTCGCGGCGGACTTCGTCGCCCCGGCGATCCGGGCGAACGCGCTCTACATGGACCGCTACCCGCTCATCTCCTCGCTGTCGCGGCCGATCATCGTCAGGCACCTCGTCGAGGCCGCCCGCCAGCACGGCGCGGACGCGATCGCGCACGGCTGCACGGGCAAGGGCAACGACCAGGTCCGTTTCGAGGTCGGCGTGATGGCGCTGGCTCCCGGCCTGCGGGTGCTGGCCCCGGTCCGTGACTCCGGGATGACGAGGGACAAGGCGATCRCCTTCGCGGAGGAGCGCGGCCTGCCGATCGACGTCTCGAAGAAGTCGCCGTACTCGATCGACCAGAACCTGTTCGGCCGCACGGCCGAGTGCGGCATCCTCGAGGACCCGTGGGCGCAGCCGCCGGAGGACGTCTTCGTCTACACCGCCGACCCGACCGTCCCGCGCCCGGCCGACGAGGTCACGATCTCGTTCACCGACGGTGTGCCGACCGCGCTCGACGGCCGTGCCCTGTCGCTGGTCGAGCTGGTCGCCGAGCTCAACACCCGGGCCGGGGCTCAGGGGGTCGGCCGGATCGACATGATCGAGGACCGGCTCGTCGGTATCAAGAGCCGCGAGATCTACGAGTGCCCGGGTGCGATCACCCTGCTGACGGCGCACCGGGACCTCGAGGACCTCACCCTCGAGCGCGACATCGCCCGGTTCAAGCGCGGTGTCGACCAGCGTTGGGGCGAGATCGTCTACGACGGGCTGTGGTACTCGCCGCTCAAGGCCGCGCTGGACGCCTTCGTGGACTCGTCCAGCGCCGGCGTCTCCGGTGATGTGCGCATCCGGCTGTCTGGCGGTGTGGCCCAGGTCGTCGGGCGTCGCAGCCCGGGGAGCCTCTACGACCACGCGCTGGCGACCTACGATGCCGGCGACCAGTTCGACCAGAGCGACGCTCGCGGGTTCATCGAGCTGTGGGGCCTGCCCACCAAGGTCTGGGCGGCCCGCGAGCAGCGGCTGCACCCATGACGTCGGTCGGTCCGGTGGCGACGGGGGAGTACCCGTCGGTCGACGAGGAGCGAGTGACGATGGATCCCGAACGGGCGCATGACGACGCGGGCCCGACGAACGACGTGGGCTCGGTGCCCGGTGCGGACGGATCCGCGCCGCTGCGGCTGTGGGGCGGGCGGTTCGCCGGCGGGCCGGCCGAGGCGCTGGCCCGGCTGTCGGTCAGCGTGCAGTTCGACTGGCGGCTGGCGCCCTACGACCTGCTCGCCTCCCGCTCCCACGCCCGGGTGCTGCACCGGGCGGGGCTGCTCGACGCCGGCGAGCTGGCTGCGATGCTGAAGGCACTCGACGACCTGTCGGATGYCGTCACCCAGGGCCGGTTCCGTCCCACCGTCGAGGACGAGGACGTCCACACGGCGCTGGAGCGGGGGCTGCTGGAGAACCTCGGCGCCCTCGGCGGCAAGCTGCGCGCCGGGCGCAGCCGCAACGACCAGGTCGCCACCGATCTGCGCCTTTACCTCCGCGACCACGCTCGGCAGGTCGCGGGCCGGCTCACCGAGCTGTCGAGTGCGCTCGTCACCCTCGCCGAGCAGCACGTCGACACCCCGGCACCGGGAATGACCCACCTGCAGCACGCGCAGCCGATCTCGTTCGGTCACCAGCTGCTCGCGCACGTCCAGGCGTTCGTCCGGGACGTCGACCGGCTGCGTGACTGGGACCGCCGGGCCTCGGTGAGCGCGCTGGGAGCAGGCGCCCTCGCCGGCTCCTCCCTGCCGCTCGACCCGGCGGGGGTGGCCGCGGAGCTCGGGTTCGACCGGGCCTTCGCGAACTCGCTGGACGCGGTGTCGGATCGGGACTTCGCGGCGGAGTTCCTGTTCGCGGCGGCGCTCACGGGCGTGCATCTGTCCCGCCTCGGCGAGGAGATCGTCCTGTGGACGACCCGCGAGTTCGGCTGGGTCGAGCTGGATGACGCCTTCGCGACCGGCAGCTCGATCATGCCGCAGAAGAAGAACCCGGACATCGCCGAGCTCGCGCGGGGCAAGTCCGGCCGGCTCATCGGTGCGCTGACCGCTCTCCTGACGACTCTCAAGGGTCTGCCGCTCGCGTATGACCGCGACCTGCAGGAGGACAAGGAGCCGGTCTTCGACGCGGTCGACACCCTGCTGGTCGTGCTGCCCGCGATGACCGGCATGGTCGCCACGATGCGGGTGCGCCGGGAGCGGCTCGAACGGGCCGCGCCCGACGGATTCGCGCTCGCGACCGACGTCGCCGAGTACCTGGTTCGCAACGGCGTCGTCTTCCGGGAGGCGCATGAGGCGGTCGGCCAGCTGGTCGCCTGGTGCGTGGCCCACGACGCCGAGCTCGACGACGTCTCCGCGGAGGACCTGGCGGCGATCAACCCGCTGCTCACCGCGGACGTCCGCTCGGTTCTGTCGGTGCGCGGGGCGCTGGAGGCACGCTCGGCGCCAGGCGGCACGGCCCCGGATCGGGTGCGGGACCAGATCCGCGACCTGGCTCCGGTGCTGGACCGTGACCGGGCCTGGGCGGGGAACTGAGCGGACCCGTCCTCGACCGAGACTTCTACGACCGGCCCGTGCTGGTCGTCGCCCGAGATCTGCTCGGGACGACGATCCGGCACGGGCCGGTCGCGTTGCGGGTGACCGAGGTCGAGGCCTACGGCGGGACGGATGATCCCGCCTCCCACGCTCGGCGCGGTCCGACTCCACGCAGCGCGGTGATGTTCGGGCCACCGGGATATGCCTACGTCTACTTCGTGTACGGCATGCACTGGTGTTTCAACGTCGTGTGTGGCCCGGAGGGAACGGCGGCGGCGGTTCTCGTCCGGGCCGGGAGCGTCTGCGCGGCCGGTGCCGATCCGCAGGCGCTCGGCGGCGTCACGCCTGGTTCGGAGCGGTTCGGCCCGGAGGTGGGCCTGGCGGCCGCGGATCGGGGCCGTGGTGACCGGGGGCCTGGTTCCGGGCGGGCCGCCGGCGGCCTCGCGGCCCGGCGGGTGGCCTCCGGCCCCGGGCGCTTCGCCCGGGTGCTGGGCGTCGACGGCACGTGCACCGGGACGGACCTGACGGGCGGTGGGCCCGTGACCGTGCACCGAGGCACGCCGGTCGCGGATGAGGAGGTGGGCCGTGGACCGCGCATCGGGATCAGAGCCGGAGCTCACCTGCCGAACCGGTTCTGGCTCCTGGGCGAGCCATCGGTGAGCCGAGTGCCACCGGTGCGTCGGGTGCAGCGGTGAGCTGCGCGCGTTGCGCGGAAGCCCGGGATGACTGACTCTGCGGATGCCCCGGTGCCGATGCTCCGGTGCCGATGCCCAGACCGGATGCCGGGGCCCCGGTGCCGTGCAGCGGCGCGCTGCCGGCGCCGGAGCTTCGCGGCCCACGCCGACGGGGGTGCCCGAGCGGTGCCGGATGGCCTGGGAGCAGGCCCGGAGGCCGATCACCTGTTCGAGCGCAGAACCCTAAGCCTCGCATACCAGACAGCACCGTCAAGCTCCGATTGGGTAGCTGTGACATACGTCACACATCTTGAGACCCGATTGATTTGACGCCCCCGGACATCCCCCCGTAATGTTCTCTCTGTCAGCGAGACACGGCAGACACCGAACAGGGTGGCTCCACTCGGGACGCGGGATCGGACCGCAAGGTCGGGTCTTCGGGCGGGATCGCAGCCTTCGAGGCATTTGCGACGCACCTGACCGAAAAGAACTTTGAAAAGCAAATTGCCTGGGTATGTACGCTTCGCGGCGTGATCCCAGCAGCATCTGCTCCTTGAGAACTCAACAGCGTACCGAATAGTCAGTGCCATTTAGTTTTAAACCCCCGTCCATGGCCAGGGCTGATGTTCTGGTTGTGGTGGGAAATTCCTTTGGCAATGACAGACGATCTTACGAGGATCTGTCTTGCCAGGATCGGTTGGGCTTGGCGGCCCGGCCATCTCTTTCAAGCATTGATGGAGAGTTTGATCCTGGCTCAGGACGAACGCTGGCGGCGTGCTTAACACATGCAAGTCGAGCGAGGAGCTTGCTCCTAGCGGCGAACGGGTGAGTAACACGTGGG